>JAQTNG010000008.1 GCA_028714015.1 Elusimicrobiota bacterium
TACTGTCCGCTCAGCGCCTTCTCCTTGCTGCCGAGGACGAGGAGATAGAAGACCGCCGCCGCCAGCGCCAGGACCGTCGGGACGATCACGCTCTTGTTGTTCATGCCGGAGTGTAGGCCGCCTTCGATGGCGCGCCTGTGTCCGGGACCATAAAAATCGGTAAAAGCGCCCGCATGGACAAGCCGGGGGGGGTCTGCTATCCTCCCTGAGCCATGAAAACCCCTTCGTCCGGCGGGGCCCAACACGGGCCCGGCTGGTTCGGCCCGTTCGGCGGGCGCTTCGTCCCGGAAACGCTCATCGAGCCCCTTCGAGAACTCGAGGCCGCCTATGACGCCGCCCGGCGCGACCCGAAGTTCAAGGCCGAGCTCAAGCACGAGCTGGCGACCTTCGTCGGCCGCCCCACGCCTCTCACCTTCGCGGGCCGCCTCGGCGAAAAGCTCGGCCTGCGCGTCTGGCTCAAGCGCGAGGACCTGACCCACACCGGCGCGCATAAGATCAACAACACCGTCGGTCAGATATTGCTCGCCCGGCGCATGGGCAAGAAGCGCGTGATCGCCGAGACCGGCGCGGGCCAGCACGGCGTGGCGACCGCCGCCGCGGCCGCGCGCGCGGGGCTGCCCTGCGTCGTGTACATGGGGACCGACGACATGGCGCGCCAGGCGCCCAACGTCGCGCGCATGCGCATGATGGGCGCGACCGTCGTGGCCGTCGACGCCGGCTCGCGCACGCTCAAGGACGCCACGAGCGAGGCGCTGCGCGCCTGGTCCTCCGACAGCCGCGAGACCTTTTACGTGCTCGGCTCCGCGCTCGGGCCGCATCCTTATCCGACCATGGTGCGCGACTTCCAGACGGTGATCGGCTTAGAGGCCCGCGCCCAGATCTTGAAGGAAGAGGGACGCCTGCCGCGCGAGATCATCGCCTGCGTCGGCGGCGGCTCGAACGCGATCGGCATATTCACCGCGTTCCTGAAGGACCGAGCGGTCCGCCTCACCGGCGTCGAGGCGGGCGGCACCGGCCCCGGGCCGGGCCGTCACGCGGCGCGCTTCGCCGGCGGCGCTCCGGGGGTTCTGCACGGAACCTACACCTATCTTCTGCAGGACAAGAACGGCCAGGTTCTGCCGACGCACAGCATATCCGCGGGCCTCGACTATCCCGCCGTCGGGCCGGAGCACGCGGAGCTGCGGCGGATCGGGCGCGCGAAGTACGTCCACGCCTCGGACAAGGACGCGCTCGCCGCCGCGCACGAGCTGTGCCGCCTCGAGGGAATACTTCCCGCTTTGGAAAGCGCGCACGCGATCGCCTATCTGATCAGGGCCAAGCGGCGGTTCAAGAAGAACGACATCGTCCTGGTCAATCTGTCCGGGCGCGGCGACAAGGACCTGGGGACCTTATGTCCGTGAGCCTCGCGCGCGCGCTGCACGGACGCCGCGCCTTCGGGCGCGCGGGCTTCGTGCCTTTTCTCGTCGCGGGAGATCCCTCGTACGAGGCGAGCCTGCGCGCGGCGCGCGCCGTGATCGCGGCGGGGGCGGACATCCTCGAAGTGGGGGTGCCGTTCTCGGATCCGGTCGCGGACGGGCCGGCGATACAGGCGGCGGGGCAGAGGGCGCTTCTTAAAGGGATGACGCTGACGAAGGCTCTCCAGTTCGTGGGCGATCTCCGGAAAAGCGGGGTCGCCATTCCGATTGTATTATTCACCTATCTGAATCCGATCCTGCGCATGGGAACGAAGAAGTTCGCGCGCCTGTGCGGGGGCTCCGGAGTTTCGGCCGTGTTGATCGTGGATCTTCCCATTGAGGAATCGACGGCGACGGAGGGAGAGCTCGCGCGGCACGGCGTCGAATTGGTGCCGCTCGCTTCGCCGACCACCACGGATAAAAGGCTTTCGAGGATCGGCCGCGCCGCCGGCACGGCCGTTTATTATGTGAGCCGCGAAGGGGTGACCGGAGTGCGGAAAGGTCTGGCGCCCAATCTGGCCCAACGGATCGCGCACGTGAAGAAAATGACCGGCAAACCTTTGATGGTCGGGTTTGGCGTCGCCGAGCCCTCTCAGGCAAAAGCTTTATCCAAACATGCCGACGGAGTGGTGGTGGGAAGCGCCCTGGTGCTTGCCGGCGCCAACGGCGGCGCCGGCGGCGTTTCGCGCCTGGCGAAGAGACTGGTTTCGGCCTTGGAGATATAAATGTTGATCTTGATGCAGTCGGACCATACGAAGAAAGAGCTGAACGACGTTCTCAAGAAAGTGCGGGCGCTGAAGCTGAAGCCGCACGTCATCCCCGGCAAATTGAGCGTCGCGGTCGGCATCACCGGCAACTCCGGCGCGCTCGACGCGAGCCTGTTCGAGACCCTGCCCGGCGTGCGCGAGGCCGTGCGCGTCTCGCGGCCCTACAAGCTCGCGGGACGCGACTTCAAGCATGAGGACACCGTGGTCCCCGTCGGTCAATTCCGGATCGGCGGTCCCGGGCTCATCGTGATCGCGGGCCCGTGCGCGGTCGAGACCGAGGAGCAGATGCTGCGCATCGCGCACGCGGTCAAGCGGGCCGGGGCGCAGATGCTGCGCGGCGGCGCGTTCAAGCCGCGCACGTCGCCGTACGCGTTCCAGGGGCTCGGCAAGAAGGGGCTGCAGCTCCTCGCGCTCGCCAAGAAGGAGACGGGGCTTCCGATCGTGACCGAGGTGCTCGACCAGCGCACCTTGGCCGACGTGGCCGATTTCGCCGACGTGCTCCAGGTCGGCGCGCGCAACATGCAGAACTTCGCCCTGCTCAAGGAGCTCGGCCAGCTGAAGAAGCCGGTCATGCTCAAGCGCGGGATGTCGGCGACCTTGGACGAGTGGCTGATGTCCGCGGAATACCTGCTCAGCGAGGGCAACAAGAACGTCTTCCTGTGCGAGCGCGGCATTCGCGCCTTCTCCGATCACGCGCGCAACACGCTCGACCTGAACGTGGTCCCGGCGGTCAAGGAGATGAGCCATCTGCCGATCATCGTGGATCCGAGCCACGCGACCGGCGTGCGGGCGCGCGTGGCCCCGATGGCGCGGGCGGCCGTCGCGGCCGGAGCGCACGGCGTCATGATCGAGGTGCACGACCGCCCCGATCAGGCGCTGTGCGACGGGCCGCAGGCCCTGCATCCGGACGATTTCGCCGCGCTCATGCGCGACCTGGCCGCGATCGCGGGCGCGTTGGGCCGCGACATGGCCACGCCGGCGCTCAAGGGCCGCGGGTGAAGGACCGGACCGTCGCCGGCGGCGGGCGCCTCGAGGGCGAGGTCCGCGTGCCGGGCGACAAGTCGGTCTCGCATCGCGCGCTCATCCTGGGCGCGCTGGCCGTGGGCGAGAGCGCAATCGAGGGCCTCTCTTCGGGGGCCGACGTGGCCTCCACAAGGACCTGTCTCGAGGCGCTCGGCGTCGAGATCTCGGGCGAAGCGCCGTCGCTGCGCGTGCGCGGGCGCGGTCTGGGCGGCCTGAAGGCGCCTTCGGGCCCGCTCGACGCGGGGAACTCCGGCACGACGATGCGCCTGCTGTCCGGCGTGCTCGCCGGGCATCCCTTTTCGTCCCGGTTCGTCGGCGACGAGTCCTTGACCCGCCGGCCGATGAAGCGCGTGGCCGAGCCCCTGCGCGCGATGGGCGCGACGGTCGCTCTGAGCGGAGACGACACGCCGCCCGTCGTCATCGCCGGCGGCGCGCTGCGGGGCATCGAGTACGCCCTGCCGATGGCGAGCGCGCAGGTGAAGTCGGCGGTCCTTCTCGCGGGCCTGCACGCGACGGGCGAGACGACGGTCATCGAGCCGGCGGCGACGCGCGACCACACCGAGCGCATGCTCACGGCCTTCGGAGTGCCCGTACGGATGGCCGGCCTGCGGGCCTCGGTGACCGGCGGCTCGCCGCTGAAGGCGACCAAGGTCCTGATCCCCGGCGATCCGTCGTCCGCCGCGTTCTGGGTCGTCGCCGCGACGCTGGCCGCGGGCAGCGAGCTCGCGGTCCGCGGCGTGGGCGCCAATCCCACCCGCACCGGCTACCTGGCGGTGCTCGCGCGCATGGGCGCCGACATCCATCGCGAGCCGGCGCGCGGCGAGGGCGGCGAGGAGATCGAGGATTTGATCGTCTCGTCCTCCGACTTAAGCGGCGTGAGCGTCTCCGCCGGCGAGGTCCCGGGGCTGATCGATGAGGTTCCCATACTGGCCCTGGCCGCCGCGCTCGCGTCCGGGGAAAGCCGATTTCACGGGCTCGGGGAGCTGCGTCATAAGGAGAGCGACCGGTTAAAGGGCATCGCGTCCTTGCTGACGAGCTTTGGAGCCGAGGCGAGGATCGAAAACGACGACCTGATCGTGACCGGCGTCAAAACGCTTCAAGCGGCCAAGGTGGATTCGCTCGGGGATCACCGTCTCGCGATGACGGGATATATCGCCGGATTTTTGGCGTCCGGCGAAAGCGCGGTGATGGGCGCTTCGTGCGCGGAGATCTCCTATCCCACGTTTTACGACGACTTCATCGCGAGGCGCGCATGAAGCTGGGAATTTTCGGGCGGCCCATCGGCCACTCGCGCTCTCCGAAGCTGTTCGCCGTTCTCGGCAGGTTGCTCAATAGAAAAATGTCGTACAAGGCCGTTGAGGTGAAGAAAGATGATTTCGCCGCGACCGCGGAGCGGTCGCGAAAAGCCGGCTGGCGCGGGGCGAGCGTGACGATTCCGTTCAAACTCGAGGCCGCTCGTCTGGCGGACCGTTTGACGCCCGCCGCGCGCGCGATCGGCGCGGCCAACGTTCTCCGTTTCGAGGCCAATAACAAAATCACCGGGCACAACACCGACGCCGACGGCTTGAGGGACGCGTTGAAATTCGCGAGCGTCGGAATGTCCGGCGTACATGTCCTGGTCTTTGGCGCCGGAGGCGCCGCCAGGGCTGCGGGCTATGCCGTGGCGAAAGGCGGGGCGAAGACGGTCCGATTCACGAACCGAACGGCATCAACGGCAAAAGAATGTGCACGCGACCTGGCGCCCTACTTCCCGAAGACGAGCTTTTCCGTCGGGGCACCGAGGAACGCAGATATATGGATCAACGCCACGCCCTTGGGGCAGAACGGGAACCCTGATAAATCGCCTGCGCCGAAATCGCTACGGGCCCCGGCCGCGGCGGTGGATCTGGTGTATGGGAAGAAAACGGCGTTTCAACGGCACGCCGAACGGCTTGGGGCGCGGACATCGGACGGAACGGCGATGCTCGTTTTTCAGGCGCTTCGCGCCTACGAATTCTGGGATCGGCCCCTCGGCCCTCGGAGAAGGGCCCTATTGGCCGAACGGCTTATCAAGGAGCTTTCATGAATTTGCGCTACCTTACCGCCGGTGAATCCCACGGCAAAGCCCTGGTGGGAATTCTCGAAGGGCTCCCCGCCGGGCTGAAGCTTGCCGCCGCCGATATTCAGGCCGACCTGATGCGGCGGAAGAAAGGCCACGGGCGGGGGAACCGTCAGAAGATCGAGGGCGACAAGGTCGAGATATTGTCGGGGATTCGCGCGGGAAAAACCCTCGGGTCGCCGCTCGCTTTGCTCGTGCCCAATCTTGACTTCAAAAATTGGGAAGGGATCATGGGCGCGGAGCCTTCCGACGCGGCCGCTGCGCGGCGCGTCGACATACCGCGGCCCGGTCATGCCGACCTCGTCGGCAAGCTCAAATACGGCTTCGACGACATGCGCGACGTCCTCGAACGCGCCTCGGCGAGAGAGACCGCGATGCGCGTGGCCCTCGGCGCCGCCGCGCGGCGCTTCCTCCAAGAATGCGGCGTCGTGGTGGCCAGCCGGGTCATAGCGATCGGCTGCGAAACCGACAGCTCGCCCTTTTCGTGCCCGGTCGCGAAGCTGAACGCTCTGGCCGACGCCGATCCCGTGCGCTGCGCCGATTCCAATTTCTCGAAGCGCATGGTCGCGTGCATCGACGCGGCGAAAGCCGAGGGCGACACGCTCGGCGGCGTCTTTGAGATTCTTGCCGAGGGCCTGCCCATCGGCCTCGGCAGCTACGCCCAATGGGATCGCCGCCTCGAGGGGCCGTTGGCCCAGGCGCTGATGTCCCTCAACGCGATCAAGGGCGTCGAGGTCGGCTACGGCTTCCGGGGCGCGGGCGTTCCCGGCTCCCAGGCGCACGACGCCTACGAGCCGAAGGGGGGGAAAGTCGGCTACCGCTCGAACCGCTCCGGCGGCCTCGACGGCGGCATGAGCACGGGGCAGACCTTGGTCCTGCGCGCGGCGATGAAGCCGATCGCCACCTTGATGAAGCCGCTCGACTCCGTGGACCTGCGCACGATGAAGCCCGCGAAGGCGCACATCGAGCGCTCCGACGTCTGCGCGGTCCCCGCCGCCGCGGTGATCGGCGAGTCGCTGGTCTGCCTGGTCCTCGCCGACGCGGTGCTCGCCAAGTTCGGCGGCGATTCCATGCAGGAACTCCTCCCCAGACTCGCGGCGTGGCGCAAATGAGGCCGACGATTTACATCACCGGATTCATGGGCGCCGGGAAATCCGTCGTCGGCAAGGAGCTCGCCCGCCTCCTGCGGCGCCCGTTCATCGATCTCGACCTGTCCATCGAGCGCGAGGCGGGCTCGAGCGTCGCCTCTCTGTTCGCGCGGCGCGGGGAGGCCGCGTTTCGCGAGCTCGAGCATAAGGCGCTGATCCGCGCCGCGAGGCGTTCGGGGGTCATCGTGGCCCTGGGCGGGGGGACCTTGCTCGATCCGCGCCACCGCGCGATCGTGAAGAAAGGCTACCTCGTTTCCTTGTCGTGCTCCCGCGCCGAGCTCGTCCGGCGTCTCGCTCCGCTGCGGGCGTCGCGGCCGCTCCTGGCCGGAGGCACGCTGAGCGCCCGGGTGGGCAAGCTCCTGATCGAGCGCCGCGAGGCGTACGCCGGCGCCGACTGGAGCGTGTCGACGACCGTCAACTCTCCCCTGACCGCGGCTCAGCTGATCGCCCGGAGGATTCCATGAGCGTCGAAAAACTTTTCGCCGAGCCCGGCGCGCGCCTGCGCGCGGGACCCTGGACGCGCGGCCTGTCCTCGTCGGGGCGCGTCGCGCTCGTGTCCGAGGCGGGGGCGTGGCGCCGCTTCGGACCGGGCGTCGAGAAAGCGCTCAAGCGCGCTGGCCTCAAGGTCCACCGGCATCTTCTCCCTTCGGGAGAAGCCGCTAAAAGCTGGGACTCGGTCGCCGATCTGCTTTCCTCGATGCTCGCCGCGGGCCTCGGGCGCGACTCCGCCGTGGTCGCCCTCGGCGGCGGGTCGGTCACCGACGCGGCGGGATTCGCCGCCGCGATCTACCAGCGCGGCATACCGTGGGTGGCCATCCCCACGACCTTGCTCGGCCAGCTCGACAGCGGCCTCGGCGGCAAGACCGGCATCAATATCGCGGGCGGCAAGAACCTCGCCGGCTGCTTCCACCGCCCGCGCGCCGTCGTGTGCGATCCTGATGTCCTTCGGAGCCTGCCGCCGCGCGAACGCATATCGGGCTTCGGCGAAGCTCTGAAATACGGCCTGGTATTCGAGCCGGCGATCTGGGCCCTCATCACGGGTCACTGGGACGCGCTGATGGCCGGCGATTCCGTTTTAACCGGCAAGGTCGTCGAGCGCTGCGCGGCGTGGAAGCGCCGGATCGTCGACAGCGACGAGCGCGAGACCAAGGGCCCGCGCGAGCTGCTCAATTTCGGCCACACGCTCGGCCACGCGCTCGAGTCGGCGTCGGGCCTGGGCGTGCTCCGTCACGGCGAGGCCGTGATCTGGGGCATGCGCGCGGCGCTGCGACTGTCTCACCGCTGCTCGGGGCTCAAGGCGTCGTTCGCCGCCGAGGCGGACCGCTTCCTGGCGACTTTGCCGGTGCCCCTGCCGCGCCGCATCGAGCCGCGCCGCCTCGTCGACCTGGCGCGGCGCGACAAGAAGGCGCGCGGCGGGCGCGCGCGCTTCGTGCTCCTGCGCGCGCCGGGGCGCCCGGTGACGGCGTTCGTCCCGGATAAGGAGATCATGCGCGCCGTGCGGGAGATACTGTGAATATCCTCATACTGAACGGCCCCAACCTGAACCTGCTCGGCGAGCGCGAGCCGGAGGTCTACGGCACGATGACCTTGGCCCAGCTGAACGTCCAGCTCGCCGCCTACGCGAAGAAAAAGAAGGCGTCTCTGCGCGCGCGGCAGTCGAACCACGAGGGCGAGCTCATCGACATCCTGCACGCGCACCGCAAGTGGGCCGACGGGATCGTGTTCAATCCCGGCGCCTACAGCCATTACAGCTACGCGCTGCGCGACGCGGTCGCGTCGATCTGCGTGCCGACGATCGAGGTGCATCTGTCGAACATCAAGAAGCGCGAGCCCTTCCGGCGGATCTCGGTGATCGAGCCGGCGTGCGTGGGGCAGCTGTACGGCAAAGGCAGCGCCTCCTACTTCACGGCGATCGATCGGCTGCTTAAGAAGGGTTCGAAATGAACCCGCACCGGCGCGGGTTTCGGCCAACTGTTTCCAGGAAACAGTGATTATCAGAAGTGAATTTTAATGCCTCGAACCTTCTCAGTCGTCAAAATTAATCTCGGCCTCAAAGGACTGGATCCCGCGACGTGCTTCGAGCGCCTCGCCGGCGAGGGCGGGCGCGGCTATCTGATCGAGAAGGTCGAGGACGGACGAAGGCGGGCTTGGATCGGGGTTCAGCCGTTTGAGACATTGCGCGTCATCAAAGGGCGGGTGTACTCCGTCACGGCCCGGCGCAGGAAACAGCTCCCGGGCGAGCCGTTTGCCGTTCTCGGCAAGCGCCTGGCTGAGTACCGAAGCCGAGGAGGACACCCCTTCGACGCCGGAGCGGTGGGTCTTCTCGACTACGAGATGGTGCGCCACCTCGAGCCGGTCAAAATGAAGGCCGAAGCCGACGAAGGCTTTCTCATGCTGTTCAACGCGGCGCTGGTCATCGAGGGCGGCCAGGCGAGCCTGCGCGCCCTAGCGGCCGGCGCGGCGGGCAGGCGCCGGGCGAAGAAGCTCGCGGTCGAACTCAAGGCGATCCTGCGCGGAGCGGGGCCCGTTCCGGCGCCGCCGGCATCGGGACGGCTTCTGCCCATGCAGGCCCGGCGCGGACGCGCGAAATATCTCGAGAGCGTGGCGAAGATCAAGAAGCACATCGTCGCGGGAGACATCTTCCAAGCCGTCGTCTCGGACGCCTTCGACGCGCGCGTCGGCGGCGGCCCCTTCGCCGTCTACCGCGCGGTGCGCGCGGCCAACGTCACGCCTTACGGGTTCTGCCTGCTGGACGGCGAGCGCGCCTGGATCGGGGCCTCTCCCGAGCGGCTCGTGCGCGTGGTCGGCGGCTTGGCGCGCAACTGCCCGATAGCGGGGACGCGTCCGCGCGGCAAGACTCGGGCCCAGGACAAGCGTCTCGAAATGGAAATGCGCGGCAGCGAAAAAGAGCGTGCCGAGCATCTGATGCTCGTGGACCTCGCGCGCAACGACCTCGGCCGCGTGTGCGCGCCCGGCTCCGTGAAAGTCGAGCGCTTCATGCTCACGCGCCGCTTCTCCAACGTGATGCACCTGGTCAGCGAGGTCGAGGGCCGCCTCGACGAGGGCAAGACCGCCTGGGACGCTTTGGTCGCCTCCTTCCCGGCGGGCACGGTCAGCGGCGCGCCGAAGGTCCGCGCGATGGAGATCATCGCCGGGCTCGAGCGCGCGGCGCGGGGCTTTTACGCCGGCGCCGTGGTCCAGGCCGATTTCTCGGGAAATCTCGATTCATGCCTGGCGATACGGTCGCTCGAGCTCGAGGGCGGCAGGGTCCGCCTGCAGGCGGGGGCGGGCATCGTCGCCGACTCGAGCCCCGCGGCGGAATGGAACGAGGTCCTGCACAAGCTCGCGGGGCTGCGCCGGGCGCTGGGAGGCTTGCGATGATCCTCCTGCTCGATAATTACGACTCGTTTACCTACAACCTTTACCAGGCGGTGCGGTTCTTGAAGCACGACTGCAAAGTGCTGAGGAATGATTCGTTGTCGGTCAAAAAGCTGTTGGCGTTAAAACCCGACGGAATCATACTCTCTCCTGGCCCCGGAAGGCCGGAGGACGCCGGAATACTTCTGGAACTCGTCAAGAAAGCACCGGCGACGATCCCTGTCCTCGGGGTTTGCCTGGGTCATCAGGCAATAGCTCTCGCGAACGGCGGGCCTGTCATAAGAGCCAAACGGCTTATGCACGGAAAGACATGCGTGATCACTCATGACGGGAAAGGAGTATTTCGAGGCTTGCCCAAACGCCTCACCGTGGCGCGCTATCACAGTCTCGTGGCCGCGGAACCTCTGCCGAAAAACATGGTCGCGACCGCGCGCGCGGAGGACGGCTCGCTGATGGGTTTGCGCCTGATCGATCGGCCGGTCGAGGGCGTGCAATTTCACCCGGAATCGGTGGCTACGCCTCTGGGCTTGCGGATGCTGAAGAACTTCCTCGACGGCGCGCGAGCGCCGAAACGACGAGCTTAGTGTCAGGCCTAACAATTCGAACAATTCCTCGCGTCGTTGACGCCGAATTCAACGAATTGTTAGGCCTGACACTCAAATTGCCGGTGAACTTTGGCGGCGTTTCGCGAGCGCCAGGCCGACGCCGCCCATAATCAGGGCGATGCCGAAGCCGGCGTTCGCGGTGAGACTCTCGCCGAGAACCACCCAGCCGAGCACGATCGCGACCACCGGAAATATCAAAGTGATCATGCTGACCTGCGTCGCGGGCAAGGCGCGGATCAGCTTGTAGTAGGACAGGAAAGCCACCACGGTGCCCAGGATCGCGAGATAGAAGATCGCGCCGACGTTCGACGGGGTCCAGGTCACGGCCGCGCCGCGCTCGAAGACGAAGCTAAGGCCCAGGAGCAGGGCCGCGCCGAGCGACATCGACCAGGCGTTGAGCACGCGCGCGTCGTCCTTCTTCGACCAGAGGCTTTGCGCGACGAGGTTGCCCGCGGAGCCCACGCTCGACACGAACGCGGCGAGCAGCCCGAGGGCGTCGGCGGAGGCGACGCCTTCCCTCGGCCAGAACAGGACGACGACCCCGGCGATGCCGATGGCGATGCCGGCGCCCTTGCGGCGCGTCAAAGTTTCGGTGCGAGCGACGAAGGCGGTCAGCAAGGCGGTGATCAGGGGGGCGACCGCGCACAGGACGGCGACGAGGCCGCTGGAGACCCGCGTCTCGGCCCAGTAGACGAGCGAGTAGCCGATGCCGAAGCCGAGCACTCCGGCGATCACGGCCGCGCGGCGTCCGCGGGGCGTCAGGCGCGGCGACAGGCCCGAAAAGAACACGAGCCCCCACAGGATCGCGGCCGCCAAGGAAAAGCGCAGCCCCGCGCCGAGAAACGGGGGCACGCCGTCGAGGCCGAACTTGATCGCGAGCCAGGTCGAGCCCCAGATCAGGCAGACCAGGCCGTAGAGGAATGGAATCACGGGGCGTCTATGATATCATGCCGCCGTGGAAAACCTGGCCGGCCGGGCCGCGCACGCCGCGCGCCGCGTCGAAAAGCTCAAGAGGGAGCATCCCGTGGAGGCCCTGCGGGCGCTGGCCGGCTACGCGCGCGCGCCCCGCGATTTTGCGCCCGCCCTGTCCGGCATCGTGATGGACCTGCGCTTCGCCGAGCCGGGCCGCGGCCTGCTCGTCTCCGGCGGCGAGGTCACGGCGGAATACGCCGCGCGCCGCGCCGTCTCGGCCGTGGGCCGGGGCGCGACGGGCCTCGGGGTCTGGACCGAGCGCAATTTCCACGCGGGCGACTATCTCCATCTCGACGCGGTCCGCGCGGCGGTCCCCGACGCCTTGGTCGCGATGATGGACTACGTCGTGGACTCCTGGCAGCTCGAGCGCGCCCGCGCGGGGGGCGCCGACGCGATACTGCTCATCCCCGAGCTCATAGGCCCGCATCTCGAGCGCATGCGCGCCTCCGCCCGGACCCTCGGCCTGACGCCGATCGCCTGGGACGAAGGCTCCACGCCGCGCCTTCTCTAAAGAGAACAATCACGGCGGTATGATAGGATGAGAACATGAGCGCTTTCTCCGAAGCCCTGCTGGCCCTGCGGCGCGAAGGCGGCTACCCGTCCGCCTACCGCTTTTACCACAGCAACGGCGGCCGCCGCCACTTCGGCTTCACCTACGTCCACTACCTGCGCCTCGAGAAGGGCGCCAAGGCGCCGCGCGCGGAGGCCTTCGGCGCGATCCTCAAGGCCCTGCGCCTGGCTCCGGCGGCCGACGGCGCGCGCCGTATGTTCCGCGCCTATCTTCTCGACGTGCTCGGCTCGCCCGAGGCCTACGAGCTCATCGTCGGCTCGGTCAGCAAGTCCGTGCCGTCGGTCTCGCCGACGCTCGCCGAGGGCGGCTTCGACCGCCTCAAGCGCGAGCGCCTGATTCACATGGGCATCGAGCAGTTCACGGCCATCTCCCGCGACGAGACGACCTATTGGACCTCGGAGCTTCTGCTCAACGACGACGGCTCCTGGAGCCCGAAGGACGTGGCCGACCGCCTGGAATGCTCGCCCAAAGCCGCGGCCGAGGCGCTCGGCCATCTCACGAAGGCCAAGCTCCTGCGCGCGACCTCGCCGGGGCGCTGGAAGACGCGCCACCCCGGAAAATTCTGGACCTTCCCCGGACGCAGCAAGGGCATGGAGCCCCTGCTCGACCGCGTGCGCGTCTACTGGGACGCGATGGTCGAGCGCCGCGGCGGGCCGTTCGGCGAGCGCCTCGAGCTCGTGCGCGCCTCCTCGAGCGTCATGCGCCAGTACATGAACGCGCTGCACCGCGCCGTCGACGAGGCCAACCTCGCCGCCACGCACGCGAAGGGCGAGGACACGGCTCTGTTCCTGATCGAGGGCCGCGTCCGCCGGCTCCTGCCCTTTTAGATGGCCGCGCACTGGCTCATGAAGTCCGAGCCCGACGTATTTTCGATCGACGACCTCGCGAAAAAGAAGGCGGAAGGCTGGAACGGCGTGCGCAACTACGAGGCGCGCAACTTCATGAAGTCGATGAAGACCGGCGACAAGGTCCTGTTCTACCACTCGAACGCGAAGCCCTCGGGCGCCGCCGGCGTCGCCGAGGTGTGCCGCGCGGCCTATCCCGACCCGACGCAGTTCGATCCCAAGAGCGACTACTTCGAGCCCCGCGCGACGCCGGAGAACCCCGTTTGGTTCCAGGTGGACCTGCGCTACGTCTCCAAGTTTCCTCGCCTGGTCCCGCTCGACGAGCTGCGCGGGACGCCCGCGCTGGCCGACATGGCGCTGTTCAAGCGCTCGCGGCTCTCGGTGATTCCCGTGACGCCTCAGCAGTGGAAGATCATCACGGCGCGCGGCAAGGCCTGACTTATCCATAATTTTCCACCGGTGGAATTCCGTGGATAACTTCACAAAGGCTACACTAACGACGATGGGAGAAGAGAACGAGCTCGGCGGAGTGCGCATCCACGGCGACGGCGCGCAGATGCGCCTGTCCATCAAGGACGGCGTCTATACGATCTGGGTGGAGAACACCGAGCTGATGAGCAGCTCGATCCATAAGTCCGAGGACGAGCTCGCGAAGATCGTCTGCGGCAAGCTCAAGCACCTGCCGGAGGCGCGTATTTTGATCGGCGGCCTCGGCATGGGCTACACCCTGGCGGCCGCCCTCAAGGAGCTCGGGCCCAAGGGGCAGGTGGTCGTCGCCGAATTGATGCCCGCGGTTCTCGAATGGAACCGGGGCGTGCTCGCGGACCTCGCCGGACGCCCGCTCGAGGATCCGCGCGTCGTCGTGAAAATACAGGACGTGGCGCACAGCCTGCAGACCGAGCTCCAGGAGTTCGACGGGATACTCCTCGACGTGGACAACGGGCCCGAGGGCCTCACGCGCGGTTCGAACGACTGGCTCTACTCCCAGGAGGGCATCGCGGCGGCGTACACGGCGCTGCGTCCCGACGGCATACTGGCGATCTGGTCGTCCACGCCGGACAAGAACTTCGGCATGCGCCTGCGCAAGGCGGGCTTCGACGTCGAGGAGAGGGTCGTCGACTCCTCGAACGACGAGCGCGGCGACAAACACACGATCTTCCTCGCCGTGAACCGGGCTTAAGCCTCGGAGCGGCGGTCGCCGATCGCCTCGAGCAGGGTCCAGAACTCGGCCGGCGTGGAGATGCGCTTGTCCGGGTCCGGCTCGAGCGAGCGGTCGATCAGCGCGTCGAGCTCCGGGCTCAGGCCGTGCACGCGCGTCGACGGGCGCAGGTAGCTCTTGGCGAGCTTCGCCGGGGTCGTGCCGTCGTAGGGGCGCACGCCGGTCACCATCTCGTAGAGCACCGCGCCGAGCGCGAACACGTCGTTCTCGCGGCGGATGACGCCGTATTCCTGCTCGGGCGCCATGTAGTGCGGGGTGCCGACGACGGTCTGGGTCGTCGTCGCGGCCTTGCCGCTGAGCGCGGCGTGGCGCGAGATGCCGAAGTCGAGGACCTTCACGCCGCCGTCCTTGGTCAGCATCACGTTGCCGGGCTTCAGGTCGCGGTGGACGACGCCGCGCTCGTGCGCGTAGGCGAGCGCCGCGCAGACGGGGCCGAGGATGCGCTTGACCTCGGAGAGGGGCAGTATCTTCTGCTCGGTGATCAGCTCGTCGAGGGTGCGTCCTTCGAGGCGCTCGAACACGAGGTAGAGGCCGCGCTCGTCCTGCTCGACGCCGTGGATGTCCACGATCGCGGGGTGGTGGAGCTCGGCCACCATGGTGGCTTCCTCGACCAGGGACTTCTTGGCCTCGTCGTCGAGGAGGAACTCCTCGCGCAGCATCTTGATGGCGACCTGGCGCTTCAGGCGCTTGTCGCGGGCCTCGTAGACGACGCCCATGCCGCCCTGGCCGATCGCACGGCCGAGCTCGTAGTGCTGCTCGATGCCCGAGGGCGGGTGGGCCTTCTTGTCGCGAGAGTCGCGCAGGCCGTTGTTGACGTGCATGAGGCCGAAGCCGATCAGGAGGCCGCCGGCCAAGGTGAAGATCAGGACGACGCCGAAGGAGCGGGCGCGCGACGGGACGCGGTCGGCGAGGGGAACATCCTCGCCTCCGTGCGCCAGCGGGGACGGGCTCAGGCCGTGGCGCCGGGTCGAGTCGCGGTAGTCGGGCTCGAACTGGCTGTTGAGCTCGGCGGCGGCCTTCAGGTCGGCGGCCATCGCCTCGTAGTCGCCGCGCCCCTCCAGCGCGTGGCCGCGGTTGGCGAAGGCGTAGGGGTTCTTCGGATCGATCTCGAGCGAGTGGTTGGCGTCGGCGATCGCGTCGGCGAAGCGGCCCATGCGGATGTACGCCCACGAGCGGGCGTCGCGCAGGAACGCGGCGGAGGGCGCGATCGAAAGGCCGCGCGAGGCGTCCCGGTCGGCGTCCCCGTAGCGCCCGAGGAGGTTCTCGGCGGCGGCGCGGTAGAACAAAGCGTCGCTGTTGTCGGGCTCGAGCTCGAGGGCCTTGTCGGCCTCGCCGATGGCGCCGTGGTAGTCCTTGACCGCCAGCTTGGAGCCGGCGGTCCCGACGAAGCGCCGGACCGCCTTCTCGGTCGGGTGCTCCGGCGGAGCCTGGCGTATGGCCTCGACCTGGTTGAGCTGCTGGACCATGCCGTGGTACTCGCGCTCGACGGACTGCGCCAGGCTCGCGTTCTCGAATTTGGGGGCGGCGACGGTGCGGCCCTCGGACAGCTTCATCAGCGCGTAGGCGGTCTTGTCGTTCGGATCGACGGCGAGGGCGCGGCGGGCGTCCTCGACGGCCTGAAGATAGTTGCCGAGGCCGTAGGAGGCCGCGGCGCGCGCGGTCCAGGCCCCGCCTTCGCTGGGAGCGCGGCGCAGCACCGCGTCGGCGTCGGCGTAGCCGCGCGCGAAGTCGCCGAGCGCGGAGCTCGCCTGGGAGCGGCTGATGAGGGCGTCCTTGTCCGTGGGATCGTAATTGATCGCGATGTCGGCCAGCTCCCGGCCCTCCTGCCAGCGCTCGGCGCGGTTGTTGAGGCCGGCGGCCTGGGCCGCGGCCTGCACCGCGAACTTCTTGGGCGCGTCCTTGGACATGGTGCGGATCGCGTTGTTGAGCTCGCCGAGATGATTGTCGATCCAGACCTGCTGGTCGGCGGGCTTGACCTCGTCGGCGGCCTTGATCAGGTCGTCGACGACCAAGCTCAGCTCGGTCCGGGCCTTGCTCGCGGGCTGGCCCTCCGGCGTCATCTTGAAATCGCGAAGGAGGCCGCGCGAGGGCGTGCCGGAGAGGCCGCTGAGCGCGGGCCCCGGGCCCGCGTCGGCCGGCGCCACGCGCCAATTGAGCGGCGCGGGGGCGGGCGTCGCGGCGGGGGCGTCGGCGTCGCCTTCCGCGGCGCGCGCGGGCGTCAGGGCCAGCAAAAAGGCGAGCGCCAAGGGCGCGGATAGACGCTTCATTCGAGAGGGGGCAACCTTGTCAGTGTAAAGACCTGGGATGAGGGCGTCAAGGGCCTTCGGAGCGCTTTTTGGCGGCGATTTTAGGACCGGGCGGCGCTCCATATCGATTTGCTAATATAAGGACGGATGAGCCGGCTGTTCTGCGTCGACGGCACGAATCTGGTCCGCACCGCCTACGGCTACGGCGGCCCGGCCCATTCGGCCCAGGAAGACGCGGACACGGACCGGATCACGGTGATCTTCGCCCAGCTGTGCGAGGACGCCGGCGGGGAAGTCGAAATCGAGCTTTTTTATGACGGGGCGTTCCGGGCGCTCGGAGGCCCGCGGCCGGAGAACTTCCGCGTGAGCTTCACGCGCGAGGTCACGGCCGACGACATGATCCTCGACCGGGTGCGCTCCCGTAAGTGGAGCAAGAGCGGGCCGACGACGGTCGTGACGGCGGACGTCGAGCTGGGCGAGATGGCCGAGGCCGAAGGCGGCAAGTGGATGCGCGTCGGTCACGGCTCGGCGCCGGAAGGCGTCGCGCGCAAGATTGGAGGGCGGTTTCTCAAATGAGCAGCGTCAAGAACTCGGTGATCATCGTCGGCGGCGGCATCATGGGCGTGCAGACGGCCTATCACCTGGCCCTGCTCGGCCACACGGTCACCATCCTCGATCAGCGCGACGTTCCCAACCAGTGGGCGGCCTCGGGCGATCACCTGCGCGTGTTCCGCCTCACCTACGGCAAGGACTCGTTCTACACCGAGATGGCGCTGAAAGCCCTGCCGATGTGGCTCGAGCTCAACACCCTTTCCGAAGAGACGCTTCTTCTTCAGAACGGCGTGCTCGAGCTCGCGCCCAAGGCCGCCGGCTACGAGGCGCAGAGCATGGCCGTCCTCAAGGACCGCAAAATCCGGTTTGAGAAGCTCGCCCCCCCGGACGTCAAGAAGCGCTATCCGATGTACCGCTCGGGCGCGTTCAAGTGGGCGCTGTTCCACCCGGACGGCGGCATGATCTGGGCCAGCCGCGCGGTCGCCGCGACCGCGTCCATCGCCCAGCGCAAGGGCGTCAAGATCCGCAACGGGGTCAAGGTCGTCTCGATCCAGAAGGACAAGACCGGCATCAAGTCGGTCAAGGACGCGACGGGCAAGGTGTGGGAGGCCGACAAGTTCCTCTTCGCCGCCGGCTACTGGTCCAACGAGCTGCTCAAGCCGTGGGGCGTGCCGATCAAGATCACGAAGCAGGAGCAGTTGTTCCTCAGGCCGCAGGAGGGCCGCGGCCGCTACCGCCCCGAGCACTTCCCCGTTTTCGCGAGCCAGTCCGGCGGCTTCTACGGCTTCCCGGTCCACATCCAGGGCTTCATCAAGATCGGCGACCACCGCAAGGGGCCCGTCGTGAAGGCCGCGAACCCCGACGAGCAGCGCACCCTGTCGCCGAAGTTCGAGAAGTCCTGCCGGGCGTTCCTCAAGCAGTTCATGCCCGAGCTCGCGAACTTCGTCGACTTCGAGGGCCATGTGTGCTGGTACGACAACACGCCCGACGACGACTTCATCCTGGACCGCCTGCCCGACGCGCCCAACGGCTTCGTCGCGGCCGGCTTCTCCGGCCACGGCTTCAAGTTCGGGCCGATCATCGGCAAGTCCATGGCGGAGCTCATCGTCGGCGGCAAGTCCGAGCTGAACCTGCACCGCTTCCGCCTCGGCCGCTTCAAGCTGAAGAAAGCCTAAGGCCGCTGCGGGGTCAGACCTCCCGTTGTTGCGTATAACGCAACAACGGGAGGTCTGACCCCTAGTAGGCGACGCGCTTGATCGAGCGCGGATCTGAACGAACGCCGCGATTTGGCGTATGATAGGGGCATGATTCGACCTCGATTTGCCTTGGCGTCACTTCTGCTGCTCGGCGCTTGCGCGACCGCCACGGTCGCGATCAAGGCCGACTTCGACTTCTCGCGCGTCAAGCGCGTGGCCGTCGTCGGCTTCTCTGATTCCCCGGGCCGCCCGGGCTCCGGCGAGGCGCTCGTCGGCGCCTTCGAGCAGGATCTTCTCGCCGCGGGCTACGACCTCGTCGAGCGCGCTCAGGTGGACAAAATCCTGGGCGAGAAGAAGCTCTCCGCCTCCGATCCGAAGGCCGCCAAGGAAATCGGCCGTCTGCTCGGCGTGGACGCGCTCCTGTTCGGGCGCATCACCGATTTCCGCGAGCCGCGCGAGGTCCTGACCCAGGCCGACGTCGTGGACGTCCACCAGGACCCGATCTACGTCCGCAAAACCAGACGCACCCAGAACCCCGACGGCACGGTCGGCACGACGCAGGAGACCGAAATCCAGGGCTATCGGACCACGCGCGTCGTGCGCCGCGAGCCGCGCACCGTGACGACGTACGGGCGCCTGGGCGTTTCCGCCCGCCTCGTCTATGTGCCGACCGCGGAGGTGCTCTGGTCCGGCTCCGACGCGACCAGCGTCTACACCTTCGAGGAGTCGGCTCGCTCGGTCGCGGGCTCGATCCTGAAGGCCGTGAAGAAGACCTGGCCCTCCCAGCTCAAGCCCTGAGCGCGCCTTCGCGGCGCAGGGCGAGGCCGTACAGGCCGATCAGCATGGTCGCGGCCATCATGCCCCCGATCACCGGGATCGACACATGCGGAACGATCCGCTCGAGGGCGTAAACGAGCCCGGCCAAGACGGTCAGCGGAATCTGGCAGCGCAGCAGCCACGGCGTCATCGCCTCCGCGCGGTCGCCGTTGAACCAAAGGCGGGCGCCGTAGGCCAGCGGGGCGGCCGCCACGAAGGCGAGCGCGAAGCGGTGCGCTCCGACGGCGGCCCCCGCCGTGAGCCAATCCGCGCCTGCCAAAAAAAAGAGGGACGGGATCCAGGAGAGCTGGAGCACGAAGGCGGCGTTGATGACGACCATCCCCATGCCGCGAAGATTCTCCTCGTTCGTCATGCTCCTTGAAGTATAGGTCCCGTCCCGCCGGGCCGCAAGTAAAAAAGAGGCGCCCCCCGGACCGTCCCGGGGGGCGCGCTTTCCCGGATCGCGGATTTACGCCGCGACGGGGGTCTTGCTCGTGCCGGTCAGCATCTGTCCCAAAACGTAGCGCAGGACGCCGCCGTAGCGATAGTACTCGAGCTCGATCGGCGTGTCGATGCGGCACGTGACCTGGAACTCCTTGATCTTGCCCGCGTCGTCGGTCGCGCGCACGGTGAGAGGGGCGCGCGGCTTGACCGAGGCGAGGCCCAGGACGTCGAAGGTCTCGTAGCCGGTCAGGCCGAGGCTCGAGGCCGACTGGCCCTCGAGGAACTGGAGCGGGAGTATGCCCATGCCGACCAGGTTCGAGCGGTGGATGCGCTCGAAGCTCTGGGCGATCGCGGCTTTCACGCCCTGCAGCGCCGGGCCCTTGGCGGCCCAGTCGCGCGAGGAGCCGGTGCCGTACTCCTTGCCCGCGACGACGATCAGCGGGGTCTTCTCCGCCTGGTACTTTTCCGCCGCGTCGTAGATCGCCATCTGGACCTTGGACGGGATGTGCATCGTGTAGCCGCCCGTCACGTCCTTGAGCATGAGGTTCTTGATCCGGATGTTGGCGAACGTGCCGCGCATCATGACCTCGTGGTTGCCGCGGCGCGCGCCGTAGCTGTTGAAGTCCGAGGACTTGACGCCTTTCGACTCGAGGTAGCGGCCCGCGGGGGAATCCTTGGCGATGTTGCCGGCCGGGGAGATGTGGTCGGTCGTGACCGAGTCGCCGAACACCGCCAGCGCGCGGGCGCCGGTGATGTCGACGAGGGCCCGGGGCTTGAGGGAGAGGTCCGCGAAGTACGGCGGAAGGCGCACGTACGTCGACTTGGGATCCCAGGTGTACAGCTCGCTGGCCGTCACGTTCAACGACTGCCAGTTCTTGTCGCCGGCGAACACGTCTTTGTATTGCCGGAGGAAGGTCTCGCGGGTGACGTTCTTCTCGACGGCCGCCGCGACCTCGTCGTTGGTCGGCCAAATGTCCTTGAGGTAAACGGGCTTGCCGTCGCGACCAAGGCCAAGAGGTTCGCTGCTAAGATCGATGTCCACGCTTCCGGCCAGCGCGTAGGCGACGACGAGAGGCGGCGAGGCGAGGTAGTTGGCCTTCACCAGCGGATTGACGCGGCCTTCGAAGTTGCGGTTGCCGGAGATCACGGCGGAGACGACGAGGTTGTTTTCGAACACGGCCTTGGCGACTTCCTCCGGCAGGGGGCCGGAGTTGCCGATGCAGGTCGTGCAGCCGTAGCCCACGAGGTGGAACTTGAGCGCCTCGAGGGGTGCGACGAGGCCGGCGCTCTTGAGGTAGTCCATGACGACCTTGGAGCCCGGAGCGAGCGAGGTCTTCACCCACGGCTTCACCGTCAGGCCCTTGGCGACGGCCTTCTGGGCCAAGAGGCCGGCGGCGATGAGCACCGACGGGTTCGAGGTGTTGGTGCAGGAGGTGATCGCCGCGAGCGTGACCACGCCGTGGCCGAGCTTGTAGTTCTTGACCGGAATCTGGGTGCCGGCGGGAGCGGGCGTGTTTCCTTTCTTGTCCTTCTCTTTGAGGAAGCCGGGGAGGTCGGTCGCGAGCCACTGCTTCTTGACCGCTCCGAGCTCGATGCGGTCCTGGGGGCGCTTCGGGCCGGCCACGCACGGCTTGATCGTGGACAAATCAAGAGACAGCGTGTCGGCGAACGACGGTTCGACCTTGTCGTCGCGGAAGAGGCCCTGCGCCTTGCAGTAGGCCGAAACGAGGGCGATGTCGGCCTCGGGCCGGCCGGAGACGCGGAGGTAGTCGAGCGTGCGATCGTCGACGGGGAAGAAGCCGACGGTGGCGCCGTATTCGGGCGCCATGTTGGCGATCATCGCGCGGTCGGCCAAGGCGAGGCCCGCGACGCCGGGCCCGTAGAACTCGACGAACTTGCCGACGACGCCCTTCTTGCGGAGCATCTCGGTGACGGTGAGCACGGCGTCGGTGGCGGTCACGCCCTCCGGCAGCTTGCCGGTCAGGCGGAAGCCGACGACCTCGGGGATCAGCATGGGCATGGCCTGGCCGAGCATCGCGGCCTCGGCCTCGATGCCGCCCACGCCCCAGCCGACGACGCCGAGGCCGTTGATCATCGTGGTGTGCGAGTCGGTGCCGATCACGGTGTCGGGGTAGGCTAAGCCGTCCTTCGTCCAGACGACCTTCGCGAGATACTCGAGGTTCACCTGGTGGACGATGCCGGTCTCGGGCGGGACGGCGCGGAAGTTCGAGAACGCCTTCTGGCCCCACTTAAGGAAGGAGTAGCGCTCCTGGTTGCGTTCGAATTCGAGCTCGGAGTTCTTTTCGAAGGCGTCGGAGGAGCCGAAAAAGTCCACCTGCACGGAGTGGTCGATGACGAGGTCCACGGGCTGGAAAGGGTTGATGCGGCCGGCGTCGCCGCCGAGCTTCTTGAGCGCGTCGCGCATGGCGGCCAGGTCCACGACGGCGGGCACGCCGGTGAAGTCCTGCATCACGACGCGGGCGGGCATGAAGAACACCTCTTGCGCGGCGGGCTTGGTCCCGATGGTCTTGGCGATCGCCTCGATGTCGCCCTTCTTGACGACCATGCCGTCCTCGTGGCGCAGCAGGTTCTCGAGGAAGATCTTCATCGAGAAAGGCATCTTCGAGAGGTCGAAGCCCTTGTCGGACAGGGCGGCGAGGCTGAAGTAGTCGTATTTCTGCGAACCGACGGCGAGGGTTTTGCGGGCCTTGAAGCTGTCGAGAGAGGGGGTTTTCATGGGAAGCGCTCCTTATTGGACGACCTTCGCGCATCCTATCATTTCGTCTTCGCGGGCTCCATGACCGAGAGCGTACGGACTCGCCGCCGCGTCGGGGAAATAATCATTTCGAGCCGCGGGTGAGCCCCCCGAGCCCGGCGACGGCCGCCAGGCCGCCTCCGATCAGCAGCCACAGGGCGCGGTTCGTCGGCGCGCCGGTGAAGACCCGGGCGACGTCCGAGCTCACCGACCGATAGGCGTCCCAGCCGAGCCCCAGAAGGATGACGCCGAGCACCAATAAGACGAGCGAAGCGATTCGATTCATTTTTATACCTTGGTGACCGCGTGAAAGACGGAATTGACGAGCGCCAGGACGAAGGCGAAGCCCAGCGCCCACCAGAAGCTCGCGACCTTGAAGCCCGGAACCAGGGCCGCCGTCAGCATGACCAGCGCGCCGATGATGACGAACGTGAAGAGGCCGAGCGTCAGGAAGTTGATCGGCAGCGTCAGGAGAAGCAACACCGGCCCCAGCACGCCGTTGACGATGCCGAGCACGATCGCCACCAGGATGGCCGTGCCGAAGCCGTCGATCGTGACGCCGCTGAGGAGCCTGCCCGTGACGAACACCGCGACGGCGCTGACGAGTATGTTGAGGACTATGTTCATGGGAAAAGCTCCTTTTACGGCTTCGCCGGAATCCTATCATTGCGTTCCGGCGGCTTTGATGACGGCGCTGTCACGCTTTATTTGCGGGGCGAAACGAGCCCCCGCCTCTCAGCTCTTGAAGTAGTAGCGCAGGCCGAGGCCGGCGTCAAAACCCACGCCGGGGTCGCGCGTCAAAAAGAAGACGGGAACGATCTCGACGAAAACCTCGACGGGATTGTTCGGCAGCCAGTACGCCACGCCCGCGACCGCGCGAACGCCGAACTCCGAGTCCCGGAAGGTCCGGACCTGCGCGCCGAGGCCGAGATAGACGGGCAGCTTTCCCTGGGCCGGCTGCGGGAGGACGTCCCAGCCGTGCCAGAGGTAGTCGCCGTAAACGGTCAATTCCGAGTTCCAGCCCAGGCCGGCGTCGATGGCCTTGTTGCCGTCGAGCCAGAGCTTGCCGGTGATGCCCGTCGGAGCGCCGAGGATGACGCCGACGCCCGTGTCCCCGGCCTTCTGAGCCCGAACGGGAGCGGCGGCCGCGAGCAGGCAAACGAGCGCGAGCAAAGTTCTTTTCTTCACGTGATCTCCATGAGACGCGTCTAAACGAACTATACCCTCTTCCCGGAATCGCTCCTATGCGGAATTCTACCTGCTCCCCCGCGTATTACTCCGAATAGTCGAGGCCCGCGTAAGGGAGTATCCTCCATGCGATCGTTGAAGCACGGAGATCCTCATGGGCTTGCTTGACGTCGTCATACTGCTGGTGCTGCTGTCGTGGCTTGGGGGCTTTTCTCTCCACGTCGGCGGCGGTCTGATCCACCTCCTGATCGTCATCGCCTTGATCATGCTCGTCTTCAGGATCGCGAGCGGCCGGCGTGTCTAGGCCGCGGCCGATCCTCGGTCGAGGTCCGCGCTGGGTGGTCCTTGCGCTGCTGCTGTGCGCGGCGGCGCGCCCCGCCTCCGCCCAGATCGACCCCGAGCGCCGGCAGCTGCTGCAGCTGGGCTTCAATCAGGCGATCGAGGGCCGGGGACCTTTGGCCGCCTATGCCTATTACTATCTGAATGCGCCCCATTTCTTCGCGCCGAAGCGAACCTTGAGATTGGTCGTCGCGCCCGGCTACGCCGACTCGGAGCTGGGCTTTGAAAAAGCGCTCGGGGAGAAGACCGATCTCGGCGTCGGGCTGGCGGGCGGCGCCTTGGCCGACAGCCATACCGAGATCCGCCGGGATCGCTACATAAAGGGAGAGTCCTTCCGGGGAGACGGGCTGCGGGCCGCTTTGGGTGTTTACCATGACTTCCCTCCTCGCGGCCCCGTGCCGCTGGCCGGCATCGTCCGCGTCGAGGGCCATTACGCGAAGTTCACGCGGGACAAGACGACCGATCCGGGGTTCGCCATCCCCGAGCCCCAAAGCGAGATCACCGTGCGCGCCGGTTTTCGGCTGGGAGGCAAGGAGCCCCTGCTCAGCCCCAATCTGGCGATGGAGGTCTCCGCATGGTACGAGGGCCGCTACCGCCTCGCGCCGATGGCTTACGGCTTCGCCGGCGACCGCCGGACCGAGCGCGACACCCAGCTGCTCTGGGCCCGGGCCCTGCTCATCTATAACAAGCCGGACTCCGACAAGCGCTTCATCGCGGTCGTCAGCGGGGGAACGAGCCTGCGCGCCGATCGCTTCAGCGCCTACCGGCTGGGAGGGGATTTGCCGATGGCCGCGGAATTCCCGCTCTCCCTGCCGGGCTATTATTACGATGAGATCAGCGCGCGGCGCTACGCGCTTGTCGGCGGCAGCTACATCGTCCCTTTAAGCCGCGACAAGAACACCTGGACGGCGAGCCTCACGGCTTCGTCCGCCTTGGTCGAATACGCCCCGGGATTCGAGCAGCGCGGCAAGACTCACACCGGCGTCGGGGCGGGCGCCGCCTATCTGTCCCATTCGAAGGCCTGGCAGGTCCTGGGCGCCTACGGCTACGGGATCAACGCCGCGCGCGGCCACGGCAACGGCGGCCACACCGTCGGCCTGCTTCTGCAATTCGACTTCCAGCGCGTCCAGGTTCCTTTTTTCCATCCCGCCGATCCCAACTCGGGCCTCCATTACCTGCTTCGAGGCAAGCAGTCCCTGCCTCTGCCGTTCAAATTGCCGGCGAAATTGTTGCCCGGCGGTTGAGTTCGGTCAGTAGAATTCCGCATTGAGACGTTTTGGTGCGGACGCTACAATTTGAGGATCGAATACGGCGGGAGGCGGCGATCATGAATCTGCTCTATCTAGTCGTTGTCGGCCTCATCGCGGGCTGGCTCGCGGGCCGGGTCATGAAGGGGGGAGGATACGGCATTCTCCTTGATATAGTCCTCGGGATACTCGGCGGCGTCTTCGGCGGCTGGACCTTCGGCGTGCTCGGAATATGGCCCGGCGGAGGCATCGTCCCGGCGATCCTCGTCGGTTTCGTCGGGGCCGTCGCTTTGGTTTGGATCACGCGCCAGATCAAGAAGGTCTAGCCGATGAAAGCACTGGCTTTGCTCCTTTTTCTGCTGCTGCTTCCCGCCAAGGCCGCGGCCGCGGAGCTGCGCGAGCTCAAGGAGTTCCCGAAAGACATGTGGGGCGGCTTCAAGGAGGAGGGAAAGCCCGAGGGGCTTCTCACCTTGCTCACGGCCGGCGCGGGGGCGAGCATCGCCCGCTTCGGCTCGCGGACGTATTTCGACGATTTTCGCGTCGCCGACACGCTGGAGAGGACCGCTCCTCTGGGCAAGCGCGCCGTCGATTTCGGCGCCGTCATCGGTTATCCCGCCTTCCTCCTTCCCGCCATGGCCGGCACCTATTTCGCGGGCGCCTACGCGCACGCCGACGGGGCGCAGGAGTTCGGCCTGATGGGTTTCGAGGCGCTCGCCTTGGCCGGTCTTCAGACGGAGGTTCTCAAAGTCAGCGTGCGCCGCTTGCGCCCGGACAAAACCGACTTCGCCGCGTTCCCGTCGGGACACACGTCGGCCTCGTTCGCCCTGGCCACGGTGGCGGCCTCGAAATGGGGCTGGAAGGCCGGCGTTCCCGCCTGCATGCTGGCGGGGTTCGTGGGCTATACGCGCATGGAGGGCCGCAGCCATTATCTGTCGGACGTCTTTTTCGGCGCCGGCCTCGGCATCCTCTCGGGGCGCGCGGTCTACAAGTTCCGCAAGCACGCGCATCCTGATCGGTACGTCTTCACGCCGTTCCTCACCCCGGGCGGCGGCGGCGTGACGATGGCCTTCTGATGAAGTTCGCCCTCGCGCTCTTGGCGATCCTGTCTCCGGCTCTACGCGCCGCGGAAGTCCCCAGATACGCCTGGGACGAGAGCTGGCCGAAATTCCGGGCGTCGGAGTACGCCGTCACCGGGGCGGCGCTGGCGGGGGCCGCCGCGAATTTTTATCTCGTTCCCGCTCCTCAGTCGCCCGTCTGGAGAGGCCCGATCCTGTTCGATAAGCCCGCCCGGAACGCCCTGCTGATCGGCTCCGCAGCGGGCCGCGACCGGGCGAAGAGCCTATCGGACCTCCTGTCCTACCCGCTCATAGGCTATGCCATGCTGGACGGGCCGATCACCGCGGGCTGGGCCGGCGGCAACAAGGACACGGCGATCCAGCTGGCTTTGATCAACGCGGAGACCTTCGCCGTCGTCGAAGTCCTCAACCTGACCGTTTCCAATGTGCTCCCGCGCAGCCGCCCGGAGGGCGCCGTGTGCGACCCGAACACCAAGTACGATCCGGCATGCGTGAAAAGCTTCTGGAGCGGTCACGCGGCCAACGTTTTCGCCGCCGCCTCCCTCGTCTGCGCCGAGCATGGAGCGTTGGGCCTGTACGGCGGCGGCAAGGCCGACACGATCGCCTGCGCGGGCGCGCTGGTGGTCGCCTCCGCCGTCGGCGTCTCGAGGATCACGTCGAACAATCACCACGCCTCGGACGTCTTCGTCGGGGCCGCGGTCGGAGCCGCGGCCGGGTATCTGATGCCCAAGCTCCTGCACTTCAGGCCGAAAAAGGACCATCACCTCGGCTACTTGATGCCGAGCGTCGGGCCGCAAGGCGGCGGGCTCACTTATGTCAAGACATGGTAGGCGGGGAATTATCCCGGCGCTCATCCTGGCGGCTCTCGCCGGCTGCGCTTCCCCACAGCGGCTGCGTCCTTTCACGACCGACGGCTGCAGCCTCTTTCCCGACGGGACGCCGCATCGCAAGGACCTGTGGCTTCATTGCTGCGAGGCGCACGACTACACGTATTGGAAGGGCGGCTCCGAAGCGGATCGCGCGGAAGCGGATCTCTCGCTGCGCGCCTGTGTCGCGGCCGCCGGCCAGCCCCAGGTCGCGGACTGGATGCTGAGAGGAACGCGGGCGGGCGGAACGCCTTATCTTCCGGCCGGCTTCCGCTGGGGTTACGGCTGGCCGTATCTTCGAGGTTATAAGCCGCTCACGATCGCCGAAAAAAAGCTCGTTGAGGAGTCCCCGCGCCGATGATGAATCTTGGAATTCTATTCCTGCTTTTCCTTTCCGCGAGCTCCCATGCCGGGCTGCCCGCCGTCCTGACCTCCACCGGCACCGTGGAGACCGTGACCAAGGCCTCCTCCAGCACGGCCACCAACGACGGCCCCACCTCGCCCAACCGCGTGCTCCCGGGGGAGCCGCCCAAGCGCAAGAACTACCTCATACCGGCCGTCGAGATACCGCTGTTCCAGTTGACGCTCAACGGCTACGACCGCCTCGTTTATGGGGAGGCGGACTACGGCTCGACCTTGAACACCGGCTGGAGCCACGTCCGCAAGGGCCCCTGGGTGGTCGATCAGGATGAGTTCGCGATCAATCAGCTCGGTCATCCGTATCAAGGCTCCATGTACTACGGTTTCGCGCGCGCGTCCGGCCTCAACTTTTGGGAGGGTTTGGTCTACAGCAACGTGGGCAGCTTCTTCTGGGAAACCTACGGCGAGACCACCAAGCCCTCCATCAACGACCAGGTCGCCAGCGGCAACGCCGGGCCCCTCATCGGCGAGCCCCTTTTCCGGATGGCCAACCTCGTGCTCGAGGGGGGAGGCGGCCCGCCCGGCTTCTGGCGCGAGCTGGGAGCCGCGTTCATATCGCCGCCGACGGGTTTGAACCGTCTCCTGTTCGGGGAGAAGTACGCTCCGATTTTAAAGAGCCGGAACGCGGCGACCTTCATGCAGATTCAGGCCGGCGTCGGCGTGAATTCCAAGATCAAGGATCCGGGCAGCGCGGGCGTCATCGGCCGCAACGCCGTCGCCGCCGACTTTGCCATGGCCTACGGCCTGCCGGGCCGCGAAGGCTATCTGTACCTCCGGCCGTTCGACTACTTCACCTTCGAATTGAGCGGCCTGCGCGAAAGGCGCTCCGACTTCGCCAACATGATGACCCGCGGCCTCCTGTTCGGAGATAAATACGAACTGGGGGATGACTATCAAGGCGTGTGGGGCCTCTACGGCTCCTTCGATTACTATTCCCCGCAGGTGTTCCGGTTCTCCACGACGGCCGCGTCCCTGGGGAGCACCTTCGAATGGTGGCTCTCGCGAAAGGTGGCGCTCCAGGGCACGGCCCTGGCCGGCGTCGGCTACGGCGCGGCCGGGACCATCGTGCCCCAGGACGATGAAAAGGACTTTCACTACGGCGCCGCGCCGCAGGGCCTGCTGTCGCTGCGCTTCCTCTTCGGCACGCGGGCCATGATCGACGCGACCGGGCGCGGCTATTACGTCACGGGCCTGGGCTCCAGCCGGGCTCCCGGCGCGGAAAGCATCGGCCGCCTGAATTCCTCGTTCTTCGTCCGTATTTTCGGCCATCACGCCGTCGGCGTCAGCTACGCGCTCACGAGCCGCGAGGCGAAGTACGCCGGCGCGGGCATCGCGTCTCGGCACCAGCTGGTAGAGACCGTCGGCGTCGCCTACAACCTGCTCGGCGACGTCCATTTCGGAGCGGTCGGCTGGGGTAGGAATTAAAAAGGCCGGGCCGGGATCGAATCCCCGGCCCGGCCTTTCCCGCCGCCTCGAAGCTAGTCCTTGGCGGCTTCGTCGTACGCCTTCTTGAGCTCGTTGATGCCGTCGTCCACGCCGGCCTTGAAGCTGATCCAGGCCTTGCCGCTCGCGTGCCGGAGCTTGGCGAAGTCCCTCTTGGCCGTCTTGCGCTGGGCCTTGAGCGCCGCGAGCTTCTTGTCCATGCCTTCGCGCGCCTCCGAGCCGGCCGCCTTGGCCTTGAGCTCCAGGGCGTCGATCTTGCCGCTGAGCTCGTTGAGCTCGGCGTGGGCTTTCTTGACGTACTCGGCCTTCGTCTCGGCGATCTTAGACGGAGCGCTCTTCGACTCCGCGGCGTTCAGCTGCGTCGAGGGCGCCAGCGCGCAGACCAGCGATACGGCCAGAATTAAACTTTCCATATATATCTCCTTTCCGTCTAGGGATAGCGCCACTCGTAGGTGCGGCGCTTCGTTTCCTGCTCGTCGTTGAATTCCCGGTGGCGCTTGGCCTGGTCCGCGCGGAACGCGCGCGTCAGGCTCCGGCGCTCCCAGAAGCCCTTATCCGCGAGCGTCGCCTCGAATCCCTTCTTCTCCTCGGCCTCGCGCAGGTCGAACTCGCGCTTGGCCGCGGCGCTCTTTTCGCCGAAATGCCGCTCGTCTTCCTTGAGCTTGCCGCGCAGCTCGCTGCCGAGCGGCGGAGGCGGCGGGGCGATGGGCTTCAGTATCGGCGCCAGACCCGGCACCGTCGTCGTCGAGACCGCGGCGGGCGGGACCGGCAGAGGCTGAACCGGCACGACCGGCAGCACCGGCGCGACCGGCAGAGCCGGCGCAGCCGGCACGATCGGAAGAGCCGGCGGAGGCGCCGGGATCGGAGCCGGCTGGCCCGGAGCGGCCGGAGTCTGAGGCGTTTGCGTCTGCTGAGCCGCGACGGCCGTCCAAAGGAGCATGAGGCAGCCCGTCGCGAGGCCGGCGCGATGTCGCTTGATCATAAGCGCTGCTCGCAGCCGCGGCGCTTATCCGCGGCCCTGGCGCGCTGGAGCTGCGGCTTGAGGCCGCAGCCCGAGCGTGCGACGACGACCGCGTCCGAGCGCTTGGCGGCCATCCAGGACTGACTGACCAGACTTTGCTGAAGGTATCTTCGGATGCAGTTCATATGTCAGGGTGCGCACTCCTTGTTCGCGGCTAGAAATGATGATTCAACGATGCCGTCAGCATGAATCCGTTGTCGCTGAAATGACGGCCCGCGGGATGAGCGAGGTCCTCGGAGTTGATGTCGCGGGTCCAGAGATAGCGGTAGGAGCCGTCGATGGACCAGAACTTATTGAGGGACAGCTTCAAGCCCGCCCCGGCGTGAGGGCCGAAGCGGTATTGAGTGCTCTCGTGCGGCGCGCGAACGTGGGTGTAGTACCACCCGCCGCCGCCGAGTATGAACGGCGTCAGCCGGGAAGAAGGCATCAGGTAGACGAGGAGCGAGGCCTGGACGGGATACACGTCCACGACCGTGCTGCCGAAGGTCTCCTTGCGGTAGTCGATCGACCCCTCGAGCGCGAGCATGTGCGAGAGATGAATGCGCAGCTGGGCGCCCCCGCTCAGCGCGCCTTCGCTGGCGTCCTTGGGGCGGAAATACATGGCCCGGCCGCCGAGCGAGACGCCTTCGGCGATCTCGCTGTCGGCCGCGAGGACCCGGATGGGCGCGAACACGGCCGCCGCGAGAACCAGCGCCGAGATCCCTCGGCGGAAAAGACGGTCGTGGGTTTTCATTTGTTCTCCTTGAGCAGCGACGACAGATCGTCGGCGTGCTCTTCTTCCTTGGCGAGTATGCCTTCCAGCATGACCCGGGTCGTCGGGTCGTCGTTGCCGATGTAGCGGATCATCTCGCCGTAGCTGTCGATGGCGATGCGCTCGGCGATGAGATCCTCCTTGATCATCTCCGCCAGGTCCTTGCCTTCCGCGTACTCCGAATGGCTGCGCGTCGCCAGGCCCTCCGGCGAGAAATCCGGGGCGCCGCCCAGCTGCACGATCCTTTCGGCGAGCAGGTCCGCATGGGCCTGCTCCTCGGCGGCGTGCTGAGCGAACTCGGCCGCGACGCCCTTCGCTTGAATCCCCTTGGCCATGAAGTGGTGGCGCTTGTATCGCAGGACGCAGACGATCTCGGTCGCGAGCGCCTCGTTGAGCACCTTGATGACGGTGTCGCGGTCGGCCTTATATCCGGCGGTCACGGCGCCCTTCTCGATGTGCAGGCGCGCGCGATCCCGGAGCAGCTTGATGTCGCTCAGGAACGGCTTTCCGTCGACGGCGCTGTTCGTGTGGTTCATTTGAGCTGCTTGTCGATGTGCGACCAGGCGCTCTTGAGGTCGGCGGTGATGAGCTTGAGCTCGGCCGCGCTGACGTTCTTCACGCGTCCGAAGCGCTCCACGGTCTCCGTGATGAGCTCGTTGTACGCTTCCTGGTTGACGCTATCGAGCTTCTCCATCTTCTCGAGGACCTGCCCCTTCAACTGAAGCGCCCAGCCGGCGATCGTCTCGCGGTTCTTGGCGCCGCGCTTTCCGTACAGAAAATAAGTTCCGGCCGCGGCGAGCGCCGCCAGACCGATCCCGGCTCCGATCATCTTGTTCTTGGTTTTCATTTTAATCTCCACTCGCGGTCCATTGCGTCGGACTCATCAGGAGTATACGCGCGCGCCGGACTTGAGGATATTCGGAGTTGTACTCGGCGCGGCGCGTAGAATTACGCAGAAATTCGGTTGTCGTGATACGACCCAGCAGGAAGCGGGCTAGGTTCGCCAGCAGGCGGCCAAGACGAACGTCGGGCCGCCATGTCGTGAATGGACAGCGCCGGAGTTGGGAATCAGTCTTGAGAATGGATGCTCCTCGCGCTCATCTTTGCCCCGCGGGTTCCTTAGTAAGCGCGGAAACAATCTTGCGCGCTTGCGCTTCCGCGCTCGCGGCCGAGGCTCAGTGGTTTTGATCGCGGCTCCGTAATTTACCTGCCCGAGCCTCGTGGAATTCCGCATTGGCCGGAGCCTCTGCCCGCGGTACGCTTATGAGGAAATGCGCGTGACTGGAAGAAATGGAGAAACATGTCAGCCCGGAAAATAATCTTTGCATTCATCCTCGTGGCTCTAAGCTCGGGCCGCGCCCGCGCCTTTCCTCAGTTTCTTCTCTACCAAGGGCGCTACTCGAACAATGGCGTCGCTCCCACCGGGACCGTGCCGATGGAGTTCCGTATCACCAATGGCAGCGTCGCCGGGTGCGGCTCCGCCGCGAACGGGACGAGTTTGTTTTGGACCTCCGGACCGCAAAGCGTGGCGGCGAGCAACGGCGTCTTCGCTTATAAGCTCGGCATGCAGGCCGATCAGGTCACGCAGGACCAGGGTTTCTCCAACATCAACTGGGCGGCTCCGGGCGTCGCCTTCACCATCGACGTCTGCGTCTCCGGCGCCTCGCTCGTGCCTCATGAGCCCATCGGCTCGGGGGTCTTCGCTCTTTACGCGAGCTCCGCCGGCTACGCGGCCTCGACGACCCTTGACTCATCCAGCGTCACTCTGCAGGGCAACACTTTCAATGCTCCCAATCGTCTGGTGAAGCTCGACGCCTCGGGGAAGTTCCCGGCGTTGGACGGATCTCAGATCACGAATCTCGCCGCCGGACTAACCGGAGCGACGGGCGCAACGGGTTTGCAGGGCCTGACCGGGAATGCGGGAGCCGCGGGCGCGGCGGGAGCGGCAGGAGCGCAGGGTTTGCAGGGCCTGACCGGGAATGCGGGAGCCGCGGGCGCGGCGGGAGCGGCAGGAGCGCAGGGTTTGCAGGGTCTGACCGGGAATGCCGGAGCCGCGGGCGCGGCGGGAGCGGCAGGAGCGCAGGGTTTGCAGGGCCTGACCGGGAACGCCGGAGCAGCGGGCGCGGCGGGAGCGGCAGGAGCGCAGGGTTTGCAGGGTCTGACCGGGAATGCCGGAGCC
>JAQTNG010000009.1 GCA_028714015.1 Elusimicrobiota bacterium
GCGGTAAGACAGGCGAGCCCGGCGGGAAGACCGTGGAACCCGGCGGCAAGCCCGTCGAGCCCGGCGGCAAGCCCGTCGAGCCCGGCGGAAAACCCGTCGAGCCCGGCGGAAAACCCGTCGAGCCCGGAGGGAAACCCGTCGAGCCCGGCGGAAGACCCGTCGAGCCCGGAGGGAAACCCGTCGAGCCCGGAGGGAAACCCGTCGAGCCCGGAGGGAAACCCGTCGAGCCCGGAGGGAAACCCGTCGAGCCCGGCGGAAGACCCGTCGAGCCCGGCGGAAAACCCGTCGAGCCCGGCGTCAGGCCCGTCGAGCCGGTGACTCCGCCGTTGCCGCCGCGCCCCGGCTTCATGCCGCGCATCGCCGAGGCTCTCGGCTTCAAGGGCGGCAACCTCGACGCGCCTTCGGCCGGCGGAATCGGCGGCGGTTCGCGCGGCGGCGGAGGCGGCGAGATGGCGCCGGGCGGCACGAGGTCCGCCGCCAATGAAGGAGCGGGAGCCGGCGGCGCCTCGAGCCCCGCGGCCAAGCCGGTCGAGGCGGCCGCCGCGAAGCCCGCGGAAGGCCCCGCCGCGAGAAGCGCGGAGACGGCGAGCAAGGCCCCCGAGAAGGCGCCGGCGCCGGTGGAAACCGCGAAGGCTCCGGCGGCCCACGAGGCGGCGCCGTCCAAGAGTCCGGCGAGGGAGGCCGCGCCGGAGCGCGCCGTCGATGCCGCGCCGGAACTGGTCGCGCAGGCCCCCCGTCCGTTGGAGCGCGTCGGCACGGAGGCCGCGCCGTCGCGCGGCGGGAGCGTCGAGTCTTCGGAGTTCATCGGCCCGGCCGCGGGCGCCGGCCGCGGACGGCCCCTCATCGAGCGCGGTCCCGTCGAGCGTGCGGCCATCGAACGCGGCCCCGTCGAGCGCGCGCCGATCGAACGCGCCCCGGCCGAGGGGACTCGCGAGGGCGCCCCCGAGCCCGGAGGCCGCGGCGAGTCCGCGTCGCTGCGCGAGCCCCCGGCGTTCGAACCGTCCCGGGCCGCGGCGCCCAAGGAGGGGGCGCCGCCGGAGACGGCGGCGCTCAAGCCCGCCGCTGAGACGACGACCGGCCGGGCGGTCGAGCGCGGCCCCGCGCGCGCCGAGGGCGCGCCCGCCGAGAGTCCCGGCTCTCGCCGGGAGAGCGCCGACGCGCAGCGCGAGGCGAACGCCCTCGTCGAGGACGGCGCCGCGGCCGCGCCCCAGGCGATGCCGGGCGCCGTCAAGCGCGCGCTCGCCGGCGCCGACGCGGCGTTCGGCGCGGCGATGAAGCCGGTGGGCGCGCTGTTCAACGCGACGGCCGCCCTCGCCGCCCGCGCCGGGCAGTGGAAGCTGCCGTTCTCCGAGGTCCCGCTGTCGCGCGTCGTCGGCAGCTCGATCCGCGGCCTGCAGACCATGGGCCTCGGCGTCGAGGCGGTCGGCGCCAGGCTCGGCTTTCTCGGCGGCCCGGTGCGCGGCTTCGGCATGATGCTCCAGGGACGCGTGCTGCCCCACGAGGGGCGCCCGCTGACTTTCGAGGAGGTCTGGCATCCCGACCTCGCCAAGCGGCCGTCCTTCCTCGAGGCCGCCTCGGCCGAGGTCCGGGCCAAGGGCGGGAAGGTGGAGGGGCTCTTCGATCCCGCGACGGGGCGCGCGAGCTTCGGGCCGAAGGCGAAGGGCTCGGTCGAGGTCTCCGTCGAGGTCCGCCCCGACGGCAGGGGCGGCGTCGAGATCGCCGACTACCAGGTGCGGACCGCCGACCCCGCGCTCGAGGCCCGGGCACACGGCGAGATGTACGGCCAGCTCGAGCGCACCTTCCACACGGAGCAGCACCAGGCCGGGCTCGACGACTTCTTCGCGGACAAGGCGGTGACCGCGCGCCTCGCCGAAAACGCCAAGCTGACGGGCGAGACCTTCCTGGACGTGACCTACGACGCCGGCGCGCGGCGCTTCCGCCTCGCGGAGGCCGGCCGCGGCGAGGCGCGCCTGCGCTTCGAGCCGGAGCCTTCGGGCGACCTGCGCCTCATCGACGCGCGGCCGCTGGCGGAGGGCGCGCGCCTGCCGCCGGGCGCCGACTACAACCTGCGCATGTTCTCCGCGCGGCGCGGCGTATCGCTTCCCGCGGCGAGGCTGACCCCCGAGGAGCTCGGCGCGAAGCTGGCCGAGCGCCTGAAGACCGAGCGCGTGCGCGTGGAGCAGGAGAACATCGTGCGCTCCGCGATGGCGGAGTCCCGGGTCAAGGACGCCCGGGCGAAGCTCGACGAAGCGCGGGGCGGGGCCGCCGCGCTCGACGCTCCGGCGCTCGCCAAGGTGCGCGAGCTCGCGCGCGGCGTCGCGGAGCTGAGGATCGAGCGCGACCTCTCGGCCGCGGAGATCGCGGCCGCCGACAAGCACCTGGAGTCGCTCGGCATCTCGAAGAAGGCCGTCGCCCTCGGCCAGGAGGCCCTCGGGGCGCGCGAACGGGCCGGGCGCGATCTCGACAAGGCGGAAGCCGAGTACGCCTCGGCGCAGGCCGAGCTCAACGCTCTGGCGGAGGGCGACGCGGGGCTGACGGCGGCGCGGGAGCGCCTGCGCGACGCGCGGGCCCGGGGCCGCGAGACCGCGGGGCGCTTCCGCGTCGCCGACGAGAACGCCGCGCTCGCCGGCGGCGGGCTGACCGACTCCGCGGTCGACGCGCTCGTGCGGCGCCAGGCGGCGAGCCGCAAGCTCGCCGCGATCGAGTCGTCCGGCCGCGCCGCGATGGGCGAGCTTCGGGCCGCGGTGCGCGAGGCGCGCGGCGGCAAGCAATCCCCCGCCGAGAGGAAGGCCGCCGTTCGCGAGACGCTCGCCCTCGAGCGCCTCGCCGCGGCGGAGGCCGCGCAGGCGCAGGAAGGCGCCATCCGCGAGTACCGCCGCGACGGCCTGCACCGCTCGACGGGCGGCGACGGCCGGCGCCTGGCGATGATGCGCCTGCTGGCCGAGGAGGGCGCGCTGCCGGGCGGGCGCGCCAGCGTCGGCCAGGAGGCGGGCAAGAACCTCTGCGTCCTGGCCACGGCCGCCGACATGGCCGCGGCCGCCGCGGGGCGGCCGGCGGCGGGCGCCATGGCCGAGGCCGAGGCCGCGATCGTCGCCCATCACGAGGCGAAGGCGAAGGCGGCGGGCGCGGCGGACTGGAAGACCGTGGGCCGCGAGGCGGGCGACGCCTTCCTCAAAGACGCGGCCCGGACCGGGATGTCCCCGGCGGAGATGCGCGAGATGATGGGCGCGGTGGCCGAGGCGTCGGGCCTGCGCCTCGTCGAGATTCCGGCGGAGAAGCTCTTCGTCGAGCTGGCCGCCGGGCGGCAGGTCGCGGTCGTGATGACGCACGTCGCCGACGCGGCCACCGGCTTCAACGGCGGGGCGCACATGGTCAACCTGTCCAATTGGCGCCAGGCGCGCAACCCTCTGACCGGTCGCGTCGAGACCATGGTGGACGTGGCCGACCCCAACGTCCGCGTCCTGGCCGGCAGGGACGGGGCCGGCGCGCCGGTCTACGAGGCGAAGACGGTGGCGATGCCGCTGTCTCAGGTCGTCCCCGAGATCCGCGGCAGCCTGCGCGCGGAGAACGGCCGCGCGGCCGGCTACGCCTTCGAGCCCGCCGGCGGCGCCGGGCCGCGCGGGCCGCCCGCGCTCCCCGCCGCGGAGCTCGTCGCCCGCATGGGCGGCTCCCCGGGCGTCGGCGCGGCCGAGACGGCCGCGCGGGTCGAAGCGCCGGCCGGCTTCGATAGCCGCGGCCCCGGAAAGATCCTCGACCCGAATTACCTGCCCGTCGAGATCTACTCGAAGGAGATCATGAAGGCCGCCCGGGAGCACGGGCTGGTCTACGAGCTCGACGACGCCGCGCTGTTCCGCATGAAGCCGGGCGTCAAGCACAACTACGTGATCGTCGCGAACCCCGGCGGCACGATCGAGATGACCGTGGGCCGCGTCGCCGACGGCAACGTCCTGGAGGTCGGGATCAAGCACGCGGCTCTCGGCGACGGCCGCCCGGTGCTGTTCGCCGGCGAGCTCGTCGTCGATCCCGTCACGCGCCGCCCGAAGCTCGACCTCAACAGCGGCACGTACTCCCGGGTCGGCCTCGACCGGCGCTGGGCCCCGACGCCCGAGAACGCCCGCGCCCTCGCCGCCCACGCCGAGGCGATCCTCGGCCGGTCCGTCGAGGTCTACGACCGCCTCTCGGGGCGCCCGATCGAGCTGCGCGGCCGGGCGGACGCCGTCGCCCAGGGCGTCGGCTCGGCGCTCGCGCCGGTCCCGGACTCCGCGGCGGCCGCGCGCCTGCGCGCCGAGCAGAGCTTCGCGCGCACGCCGGACTACCCGAACTCGGCCGTCTTCACCGAGAACTCGCGCAAGGCCAACGACTTCTTCAACCGCTGGCTCGACGGCCGAGAGGGGAGCATGCCCCTGCGCCAGGCGATGGAGTCCATGCACAAGCTGTACGCGGGCGAGGGGGAGATCGGCAAGGGCAAGGGCGGCCAGTACGCGCCCGAGGGCGCGCCCAGCAACGGCCGGGCCCAGGTCACGCGCGACTTCGTCCGCGACGACTTCGGCCTCGAGCCCAACCCCGACGGCCACGTGGCCCTGCCGGGCATCCCCGAGAAGATGGCGCCGTATTTCATCGGCTCGCGCTACTTCTATCCGGACTCCTCGATTCCCGGCATGCGCGAGACCTACTACAAGGCGCTCGAGACGCATCTGGCGGCCTTCTCCGAGCGCGTCAACCGGATCGAGGCGCTCAAGGCCAAGGATCCGAATTTCCAGAGCAACCCCGAGTACCAGGCCCTGATCGACGCGAGCCTCGACGCCGTCGTGGACTTCGGCCGAACGGCCGCGGCCTTCCGCCAGTTCAAGAACGGGAACTGGGGCCTGTACGGCCCGATGATGAACTCGATGGTCAACCGGCTCGGTTTCTCGATCAAGAGCCCGGGCTACCTCGACATCATCCTTCAGGGCGCCACCGAGGCATCGATCAAGCCCTTCTTCGGGAAGTCGCTGCGCGAGGGCCGCGAGTTCTTCACGAAGGACGGCTTCGACCCGACCAAGGGCAAGGCGCGCGTCCCCGCCGAGCTTCCGGCCCGGGCGCCGTCGGGCCCCCGCGACGCGCGCGCGAACGCCCCGGCCGTCGTCAAATACGAGGGCCCGATCCGCCTGCGCCTCGGCGGCGAATACGGCAAGACGCTCGAGATCCTCTCCCGGGCCGACCTCGCCCGGCGCTTCCCCGCGGTCGAGCGCAGCCTCGTCGATCCGCGCATCGAGCACGTGCTCATCGATCCGGCGGACCCCTCCCAGCTCAAGGGCCTGCGCCCCGGCCAGAGCTTCGAGCTCGGGCGCGCCTCTCCCGGCCGTTTCGATCTGATGCAGCAGGTCTCCGGCAGGCATCTGCGCGTCACCGGCAACGGCGGGACCTTGACGATCGAGGACCTGGGCTCGCGCAACGGCACGCGCATCGAGGCCGCCTCGGAGCTTCAGGCCCCGAAGCCCGCTCAGGCGCAGCCCTTCCTGGCGCCGCGCGACGGCGCCGTCCGCCTGGAGTTCGGCGGCAAGAGCCTCGAGGTCCTCTCCCGCGCCGAGCTTCACCACCGCTTCCCCGGCCTCGAGCGCGACATGGCGCCCGGGCTGACGCACTTCGTCATCGATCCTCTCAAGCCCGGCGAGTTCAAGGCCCTGCGCCCCGGCGTCGCCGTCGAGCTCGGCCGCGAGAACCCGGGACGTTTCCAGTTCGGCTCCGGCGTGGCGCCTAAGGCCGCGCGCCTGACCCTGCGCGAGAGCGGCGTCTACATCGAGGACCTCGGCGGCGGCCTGCGCGTCAGCCGGGCCGCGGAGGCCAGGAGCGAAGGCGTCGGCTCCGGCTTCCTGAGCGGCTTGTTCGGCGCGCGCGAGAAGACGCCGTCGGCCCCCGAGAAGATCGCCTGGCCGCTCGAGACGGGCGGGCCGGCTCCCGCGCGGCTCGACTTCGGCGCGCTCAGGCTCGACGGCCCGCTGAAGAATCTCGAGGCCGCCCACGCGAACGTGCTCGCCGTCGAGGCCGGCGGCCGCAAGGCCGTGCTCAAGATCGACGCCAAGCCGAACGAGGCGCGCGTGCTGGCGGCGATGGCCGAGGTTCCGCTGCCGGCCAACGTGCGCGTGCCGCGCCTGCTCGGCGACGCCCCGGCGGACGCGGTGGTCCTGGCCCGCCTGGCGGACGGCTCGCCGGGGGCCGTCAACTACTCGGCGGTCAAGCGCGCGGCCGCCGAGGGGCGGCACATGATCGTCGTCGAGCGCCTGCCCGACGACTTCGTCTCGATGATGCAGGTGACCAACGGCTCCGTGAAGCTCCAGGAGCCGATCTCGCGCGGGGACTGGCAGGGCCTTCTCGACGCGGTCAAGGCGTTCTCGCGCCGCGACATCGGCTTCGGCGACTTCGGCAACGAGACCAACATCCGCCTGCGCCAGGTGCCCGACGGCAAGGGCGGCTCGAGAACCGAGTTCGCGCTGATCGACGCGGGCCAGGGCACGCTCAAGGGCAAGATCGAGGTGCTCGCCAGCGACTACGTCCAGATCAAGGGAGACCGCGCGCTCGAGACGCGGCTGCTCGAGCGGGGCCTGCTCGAGGCCCGCGGCGCGCTTCCCGATCCCCGCCGCGCGGCGACGGCGCGCAACCAGTCGCCGCTGAGCCGGAAGTTCGCCGACGAGCTGAGCGCCCTGATGAAGGACGCGGGCGAGCGCCCGTCCGCGGCGGTCCGCGCCGAGAGCCATCGCTTCACCGATCTCTCCCAGGCCGCCTCGTACCTCAAGGCGCCGGAAGGCCTGCACCTGCTCGAGAAGACGTCCGAGGGCCTCTCCGGCGACACGGTCAAGGTCGAGGTCGCGGGAGAGGACTGGTACCTCAAGCGCGTGACGAAGGCGCTCGGCGAGTCGATCGACGCCGGCCTGCGCGGCCTGACGCCGCGCGAGCGCGCGGGCAACGAGCTCGCGATGCGCGAGATCGTGCGCCGCTGGTTCCCGGAGACGTTCGGCGTCGCCCCCGAGGCGATCGCCGTCGAGCACGGCGGGGAGATCTTCGTCCTGACGAAGGGTGCGGCCGCCGCGCCCGCGCCCGAGCGGCTTAAGACGATGACGGCCGCCGAGCGCGCCGACTACGCGCTGCTGCGCCTCGTCTTCCGCGCCGAGGATCTCAATCGCGGCAACGTGCTGTTCGGCAAGGACGGCAAGCCGACCTTGATCGACTTCGAGAAGGTCATCGCCGAGCCTCTCGATCCCGCGAGCGTCGCGCGCGGGGCCAACAGCGAGATCTTCGTGAAGGGCTTCCCGATCGTCTCGCTCGCCGGCAACGATCCCGCGATCTACCGCGCGCACGCCGACGCGCTGCGCGCGCGCTTCGACGATCCGAATTTCACCGCCCGGCTGACCGAAGTCCTCGAGCGCGCGGGCTGGACGCCCGAGCGCCGCGCCGCCTATCTGAAGTCGGTCGAGATCAATCTCCGGAACTTCGAGACGAATCTCAAGCCGTACCTCGACGAGGCCGCCAAGACCGCCGCCAAGCGCCTCGAGGGGGTCGGCTCGGGGTCGAAGCTCCGGGGGGCCGGCCCCGCCGGCGCCGCCGACGGCTTCTTCGACGGGCCCCCGGACGCCGTGATCGAGCGCACGAGCGCGGACAAGCCCTCCCCGCTGCGCCAGATGCAGGTCTCGCTCGAGGCGCGCGGCAAAGGCGGCGTCTTCAAGGAAGCCGAGGCGATCTTCTACACCGACGGGCTCACCGGCCTGCCCAACCGCGCCTTCATCATGGAGAAGGCGGAGGGCCTGCTCGCCGGCGTGAAGGAGCCGACGGTCGCGATGCTCGACATGAACAACTTCGGCGCGGTCAACGCGGGCCTCGCCGACGTGCACGGCCCCGTGGCCGGCAAGGAGATGGGCGACGGCATGCTCGCCGACGCGGGCCCGAAGATCAATCTGGTCGCGAAGAATACCGGCGTCCACGCCGCGCGCCTGGGAGGCGAGGAGATCGTCGTGTTCGGCGCGATGAACGACGTCATCGAATTCGCCTCGGTGATGCGCCGGGTCTTCCCTCCCGAGCAGGTCCTTCGCGACGCGAAGGTCGGCCCCAAAGGCGAGGGCATCGTTCCGGGCGGCCGCGAGCACGACGCGATCAGCGCCGCGATGACCCGCATGCAGCGCACCGGCCCGATGGGCGACTTCACCTACGGCCTCGCGCGCACCGAGGGCCGCAGCTTCGACGCGGCGCTCAAGGCCGCCGACGGGGTCCTCAATAAGGCGAAGGCCGAGGGCCTGCGCGGCGAGGCCGTCATGGAGGTGCCGGGCGGCGGCGTGAGCTTCACGCGCCTGCGCGAGATCTCGACGCTCGTCCAGGGCGTCGCCGATCACGGCGTTCCGCCGACGCCGGCGGCGCGGTCGAACCGCCTCAAGGCGATCGCGGACCTCAAGGCGAAGCTCAATGACAAGGAATACGCGGTGTTCCTCGAGGCCGCGTTCAAGGACCCGCTCACGCTGACGAAGACCGCCGAGTGGGTCGACATGGCGCGCCCGCAGTGGGAGGCGGCCTACGAGGGCAGCGGCTCGGCCGCGATCCTCTCGGCGCGCAACTTCAAGGCGGTCAACGACGTCCTCGGCCACGCCGCGGGCGACCTCTACCTGAAGCGGCTCGGCGTGATCGCGCGCGTCGAGGTCAACCGCCTGCGCAAGCTCGGCTACTCGGTCGAGGAGCCCGTGCGCGTCGGCGGCAAGGAGTTCCTGCTCGTCGGCCGGGACGCGGCCAAGGCCGCGGAGCTCGTCGGCAGGAAGTTCGTCGATAAGCTCAACGCCGGCCTGGTGCTCCCGGCCGAGCAGCTCGCGCATCTGCGCGCGGAGGCCCCGGCCCGAGGCCTGATTCCGAAGGACCGCGTGAGCCATATAGGCGACCTGCGCGTGGTCGACGAGCCGTTCAAGGGCGGCTTCAAGAAGACCTACGAGCGCCTGATACTCGAACTCGAGTCGATCAAGGGGCGCGAGGATCACGCGGCCGTCGCGCCCCGGCCCGAGGGCGTCGGCTCGGCGCACGAGGAGATTCCGGGCTTCCTCAAGAAGGCGCCGGCCGAGCCGCGGCTGGAGCCGGAGATCACCGCCGGGCGGGCGCCGGCCTCGGGCGCGCCGATGAGCGAGGCCCGCCTCGCGGCGCACATCATGGCTTTCGAGATGGTTCCGCCCGAGAACGGTCATCGCTACGTTCCGCGCGAGATCAAAGGCGGCGGGCACACCGAGAAGGGCCTCGAGCAGGCGATACGCCTGGCTTCGGAATCTCTGGCGAAGAAACGCGCGCAGTTCGAGGCCGATCAGCTGGACCTCAAGGCCGCGAAGAAGAGGCAGGACGTGCGCATGGTCAATAAGCTGACCCGGACCATGGACAGCGGCGGGGATCTCCCGGCGCCGGGCAAGCACTGGACGGAGCGGCCGGACGCCGTCAAACGGCTCCCGGACTATCCGAACGGGGTCAAGCGCGTCGTTCTTCCGGAGGACGCCTACACCAGCGATGCCTGGAAGTCGATGGGCGAGATGAAGAGGTGGGCCCCCAGCTACATCCAAGGCGGCAAGACCTTTTTCCCGGAAGATTGGACCGCGCAGGACATCAGGTCCGCGGCCGAGGAGGTCGCGTCGCACGGTAAGCTGGATTCGGAGAGCCGTCAAGGAAGAACCATGCGCGGCGCCGCGACGCGCCACGGCCAAACGATCTCGATCGACGTGTCTATTGACGCCTCGGGCCGGACTTCCACATCATACCCCTCGTGGAACCAGTAGAACTTCAGAAGGCGCTGAGGGACCTCGGCACCTCTTTTCATATTCCTGACGACCGGAACCTGCTGCCCGGCATCGTCCGCCCTTTGCTGCCGGCGGCCCCGTTGACCCGAGCCTTTCTCGAAGAGACCTTGGCGCCCTTGACGGGAAACGAAAGGAGCTATGCCCTGGAATTTCTGGCTCGTCTTGGGCGCAGGGAGATCGCCGATTATGCGGCCGGCCTCGCTCCCGGCGAACTCGAAGGTTCGGTCAAGCTTTCCTACGCGCGAGCCCTTCTCCTGTGCCGGGATCCGCGCGGCTACGGCATCCTCGAGGACCTTTATCGCCATTGTCTCGAACATCCCGACGACAAGCCCATGTCCGTTCCGGTCAATTGGATCCACGGCGTGCTGCATGAACAGGGTCCCGGCGACGCTCTCGCCTGGGAGTGCACGACGAGGCTTAACGCCATGCGCGAGGAGCCGAGGATGCTCGCCGACGCGAAGCACGGGCGCCGCGTCGGGGACTTCGTCTTCGAGGTCAAGCTCTCCGACGACGGCGTCGGCTGCGCCGCCGCCGCGTGGCGCTATCATCCCTTGGCGGACGTGCTCTTCTTCTGGTGGTTCAAGGATCCCGGAAAGTTCACGACCGTTCTCGAGCACCGCTCGCGCTGCAAGAAATGGGGGCGCGTGGTGACCTACGCCGAGGCCGGGCGGGGCAGGGTTCCGGCGGGCAAGGTCCTCGTCGCCATGGGTGACGCTGCGCTTCTGCTCGACCGGGCGTTCTTCGAGGAATCGGCCTGGACCTTCGCGCTGACCGCCATCGAGCTCATGAAGGAGGCGGGCCGCCCCGTCGCCGAAGGGCTCGAGGCGCGACTGCGCGCCGTCCGCGCGCGGGGGCAGGCTTGATCCGGGCCGGAGGCTTCGCCTTCACCCTCGAGCTTCGCGGCGAGTGCCTCAACTGCGTCGCGGCCGAGGACCGGTGGTTCCCCTTGGCGGCGGCGCTGACCTCGGCTTGGGGAGCCGACGGAGGCCTGCTGGCGGGCCTCCTCGAGGAGCGCTGCGGGTACGACAAGGAAGGCGCGGTCGGCTTCTCCTACGCCGGGGACGGCCCCGACGAGGCGCCCGACGGAAAGGTCCGCGTGCACTTCATGGACGACCGCCTGGTGCTGGAGCGGGCCTTCTTCGAGGCGGCCGCCGTCGAGTTCGGCCTGGCGGCCTTGGCCTGGCGGCGGCGGGCCTCGCTCCCCGCGTCCGCGGACGTCGAAAAACGCCTGCGCGCGGTCCGCGAACGAATTTGATAGTCTCGCCGCCATGACCTGGCTTCTCGGCCGCCGCCTTCGGGGCAAGTTCACGATGCTGCCGAGCTTCGCGGCCGCCATGGCGTTTTATTTCCTCGTCTCGCTCGTGCCGTTTCTGATCGTCGTGTCGCGCGGCGTCGCGGCCGTGTTCTCCGCGAACCTGACCCCCGATCTCATCGCCTTCCTGCGCGACGTCCTGCCCCCGGAGAGCCGCCTGCGCCCCGACGCGCTCGCGGCCTCGATCCAGCAGACGAGGCACGGCCTGGCCGCGGCGGGAACGGCCGCGGCGATCTGGACGGCGTCGAGCGGCCTCAACGAGATGTCGCGCGCGATCCACTTCCTGTTCTCCGACCCCGAGCGCCCGCACCCCGGCGGCTGGGGCCGGCGCGGCAAGGCCTTCGTCGTGCTCCTGATATGGGCCGTCGCGATCGGACTGGGCGCGGTCGGCTTCGTGCTCCTGCCCCTCATGCAGAGCGAGCTCGGGCGCATCGGGGCCGGGGACCTTCTGCCGCGCGCCTTCGCCTCGGCCGTGCGCTACCCGGCGGCCTTCGCGGCCCTGTTCGCGGCCTTCGCCTCGACCTACGCGTTCGTCCCGCAGAAGAGGCCGTCGTGGGGCGCGGCCGCCCAGGGTGCGGCCGTCGCCGCGGCGAGCTGGTCGGGCGTGTCGCTCATGTTCGCCTACCTCCTGCCGAAGGTGTGGCACGTGAGCCTGTTTTCCGGCGCGATGAGCTCGGTGCTCGCGCTCCTGATCTGGGCTTACTGCGGCGCGTGGGGCGTGCTGATCGGCGCGGCGTGGACCGTGCGCGTCGACGAAGCGTAGCCCGCCGCCCAGAGCGCGCCCGAGACGAGGAGGCCGGGAAACATCGGCTCGACGCCGAGCGGCGGCTCTCCGTTGACCCGGGCGGCGACGACCCAGGCGAGCGAAACCAGCCAGCCGGCGGCCGACGACGCGACCGCCCATCGTCCCGGAACGCGGATCGCCGGGACATAGATCCCGAGCATCGGCAGGAGCAGCCCCGGGATCGTGGCGCTTCCGACCGCGTACCACAGGCCGACGATGGATGGAACCAGCCGCGAGAGGATGTAGGACAGAATCATCGTCGCGACAAGGCCGGCGCGGATCCGGGTTTTACCCAGGCACGCGGCGGCGAGCATGGCCGTGCCCTGCAGGGCCGCGAACAACGACGCCGAGATGCCCGCGAAGAACAGGCCGCGCGCGACGGGAGGCATCACCGCGTCGGCGAGCAGGGGGAAGGCGAGCGTCGGATTTCCGAGCACGGGAAGCGCCGCGCGCGCGTACAGCCCCGCCGTCGTCGTCAGGAGGTCGAACAGCGCCCAGAATCCGATCGAGATCAGGATTCCTCTGCGCGCGACCGCGGGGCTCTCCGCCGCGGCGCAGCGCTGGTGGAAGGAGGGGTCCACGATCGTCCAGACGGCGATGAGCCACCAGCCGATCAGCTTCGCCGGCCCGAGGCCTCCGGTCCAGCTCATGTGCCCGGCGGGAAGCCTCGCCGCCATCGCGGCCGGGCTGCCGACCGCGTGCCACGCGAAAGGAAGGATCAGGGCGAAGCCCGCGAACATCACGACGAACTGCAGGCGGTTGGCGGCCGCGTCGGAGCGCAGGCCGCCGCGCCAGATCAAGGCGAGCGTCAGGGCCGCCGCGACGGCGGAGGCGACGCCGATGGAGAGGCCGGTCAGGTGGCCGAGCAGGGCTCCGGCCATCAGGAGCTCGTCGGCGGGGCTCGCGAGTATGAAGACGAGCAGCGCCCCCATCAGCGCCATGCGGCGGCCGTAGGCCGTCTCGAGGTGGTCCGGAATCGTCAGGCCGGGCGTGACCCGCACTCGTCCGGCCAGGAAAACCGCGTACAGCCCCGCGAACACGTAGTAGGGCAGGGCCATGACCGTCCAGTTGGACAGGCCGGCGCTCCAGGTGAACTCGCCGATTCCAAGGACGCCGCCGTAGAAGGTGGGCACGAGCGTGGCGACGAACACGGGCAAGGTCAGCGCGCGCCCGGCGAGAATCCAGCCCTCGAGGTTCTCCTCGCGGCGCGCGTGCGCGCCCAGGAAGAGGCAGGCGGCGAGAAAACCCAGGACGATCGCGGCGTCGATCACGAGGTGTATTGTAGGCTACTTCAGCGCGCGGGCGACGTCCGCGAGCAGCTCGCGGGACAGGTCGCCCATCAAGGTGTAATGCCGGCCGCCGGCCTGTAAATTGAGGACCTTGCCGGCGCGCGAGGCGCTTAGAACTCCGGGAAAGCCCGCCCTGGTCTCGATCACTCCCGACTTCGGCAGCCGCACCGGCCGCTCGGTCTCGAACACCGAGAGCACGGTGAGGCCGTCGGTATAGCGCGCGTACGCCACGCGGCTCTTGCCGGCCTTGAATACGTCGGCGCTCTCGAAGACGAAGCCGCCCGGCAGGGTACCGGGCAGGCGCGAGGTCCGGCCCGTCTCCTTGGCGAGCTGTTCCAGCGTCATGAAATCGGGCGTCAGCGAAGGCGCCGCGACGGCCGCGGCGGTCGTCGCGCCGAGGTGGAACAGCGCCTCGTCCTGCGGCTTGTTCGGCTCGAACGAGGTGAAGGAGGCCTGGCTCGCGAAGTAGCGGCGCCGCAGGTAGCGTTTGACGCGCAGGACGACCTTGGTCTCCTGGTCGAGAGCCATCGACTGCCAGGACTTGCCCGCGATTTTCGGCTTGAGGGTGAGCAGCCAGACCGGCCGGCCGGCGACCTTGTCCGCCGTGCTGACCAGCAGGTCGTAGTTGGAGAGGAGAATCTCGCGCTCGCGCTCGGGCGTCATGACCTTTTCGTAGCTGCGCACCGCGTCCCCGACGACGACCTTCCCGCCGCGCGAGACGGTCTCGTGCTCCCCGTCGCTCACCGTGATGCGGGTGACGGTTCCGTCGGGCGTGAGGAACTCGCGGCGGATGTCGTCGGGAGGGGAGAAGTGCACCCGCATTTCCTCCGCGCTGGTCTGCTTTCCGTACCATTGCGTGACCATGACCTTGCCCTGGTAGGGGACCGTGGGCGAGGCGAGGGCCGACTGGAGCAGCTCCTCCGCCGCGGGCATGGCCGCGGCCGGGACGCAGAGGAGCGCGGCGGCGGCGGCCGCCGCCAGCCTACTGAAGGTCTGAGTCCGGGGCATCGGAAAGAGCGCTCACCTGGTCAGAGTAGTTCGAGGCCACGAGGTTGCCTTCCGGGACCAGCGCCTCGGCGCTGTAGCGCGCGTGCGCGGCGAGCAGGGGCTCGAGAGGAATCTCCTCGAGGGTCGCGGCGGAGCGCAGCCACAGCGAGACGGCGATCGCGGCGACGGCGAGCGCGCCGGCGGGGGCCCAGACCATCGGCTTCACCAGCGGCGCGTACCACGGGCGCGCGCCGGACACAAAACGGCGCTCGAGGGCGAACACGAGGTCCGCGGGCATGGTCCTGCGCGGGGCGGAGGAAAGGGCGAGCTTCATGTGCCGGAGGCTGTCGAGCTCCGCGCGGCATTCTCCGCACGACGACATGTGAAGCTCGACGCGGGCGCGCGGCTCGGGAGCCAGCGCGCCGTCAAGGTACGCCGAAAGTTCGGGGCCGTCCGCGTGATGGTTCATTGCCGTCTTCCTCCGCTTCGTTCCAGCTCTTCGTACGCCTTGCGAGCCAGCAGCCGGCCCTGGTGAATCCTCGACCGGATCGTTCCGACCGGCACGTCCATGATCCGGGCGATGTCGTCGTACGACATCCCTTCCACGTCGCACAACAAGACGGCCGCTTTATAGTGCGGCGGCAGCCTTTCCAGCGCGAGCTGAACCATGTCGATGCTTTCGCGGCGGATCAGCTCATCCGCCGCCGACATCTCCTTCGCCGGGAGAATGTCCTCCCAGCCCGTGTCCTCGACCGGGGCCGGCGCGTCCAGCGACACCGTGCGCCGGGTCGCCAGGCGCCGCGTCCCGTCCAGAAAAATGTTGTGAAGAATCCTCAGGAGCCACGAGTCGAAAGCCCGGGACGGGTCGTAAGACCCGGAGTGCTCCAGCGCCCGTGCGAAGGCTTCCTGGACCAGATCCCGCGCGTCCTGCTCGTTGCCGGCCAGCCGGTAAGCGAAGTTGTACGCCTTGTCGCCCGCTTGACGGAGAAGGTCGGCGAACGCCTGGGGTTCCATCCTATCCATGTATATTACGCCCGGGAGCGCGAAAGGTTCGCGCCCTTGCGGGGCTGTTTTCTCAATGCGTCGTGCTGATTCGCCGTCGGGCGGCGGCGCGGCGCAGGGCCAGGGCGACGAGGGCCTCGACGAGCTTTTTGGTCGGCAGGCCGGATTCCCGCCAGAGCCTCGGATACATGCTGGCGGGCGTGAAGCCGGGCAGGGTGTTCGGCTCGTTGAAATAGACCGCGCCGGTCCTCTTGTGCACGAAGAAGTCCACGCGGGCCAGGCCGTACAGGTCGAGCGCGCGGAACGCGGCGAGGGCCACCTCGCGCACGCGCGCGGAGGTCTTCGCCGGTATGGCCGCGGGCACCTGGAAGCGCGCTCCGTTCGGGTCGAGGTACTTCGCCTTGTAGTCGTAGAACTCGGCGTTGGGGATGATCTCGGCGCAGAGCGAGGCCTTGAGCTCGAAGCGGTCGCCCTTCGGCGCCCACGGATCGCCGAGCACGGCGGTCTCGATCTCGCGCGCGGGAATCCCCTTCTCGACGAGCGCCTTGTCGTCGTAGCGCAGGGCCTCGCGCACGGCGGCGGCGACGCCGGACGGCCCCTTGACCTTCACGACGCCGACCGACGAGCCCATGCGCGCGGGCTTGATGAACACCGGAAATCCCAGGCGGCGCGCGGCGGCCGAGGCCTCGCGCGCGGTCCGGGCCACGGCCCAGGGCACCTGGGGCAGCCCGGCCGACTGGGCGACGCGCTTGGTCGCCTCCTTGTCCATGCCCGCCGCGGAGCCCAGGACGCCGCAGCCCACGTAGGCGCATCCCGCGAGTTCGAGCAGCCCTTGCATCGTGCCGTCCTCGCCCATGGGTCCATGTAAAACGGGGAAGACGCAATCAAATTTGCCCAGCGAGGTCAGCAGCTTCCAGGGATTTACTGTCTTCCCGCCGCGCCGAAGGCGCGAAATCGAGGCCCCGCCTTTGTGGAGCTTTTCCGGCGTCTCGGCCAGAAGGCGCCCCGATGGGATCTCCATCCATCCGTTGTCGGTCCCGATGTGCACGAGCCGTATCTTGAAGCGTTTTTTGTCGAGGCTTGCGACGACGCATTGCGCCGAGACGAGGGAGACCAGCCTTTCGGCGGATTTGCCCCCGCACAGCACGAGAACGAGGGGCTTCATTTGGCGGCCAGAGCCTTGGCGACCTTTCCGAGCAGGGCCGGGAAGCTCAACGGCTTCAGGATGTAGTCGTCGGCGCCGGCGGCGAAGGCCTCGTCGATCTCCTTCGTCACGCTCGAGCCCGTGCACATCAGGACCTTGAGTCCCTTCGTCTTCGGGTTCTGGCGGATGAGCTGGACGACCTCGATGCCGGTCATGCCGGGCATGTTGCGGTCGACGATGGCGAGGTCGATCGTCTTCTTTCTCAATATTTCGAAGGCTTCGACGCCGTTGGCGGCGAGCTCGAACTCGTGGCCCTGGGCCATGAGCACTTCCTTGATCAGGTCCCGGATGGCTTCCTCGTCGTCGACGATCAGGACGCGCGCCATGTCAGGCGGCGTGCAGCCGGAGGAGCTCGAGGACTTTCTTGACGAAGGCGTTCTTCTCGAAGGGCTTCAGCATGACCTCGTCGGCGCCGGCTTCCTTGGCGCGCGAGAGCGCGTCCGAGTAGCCGGTCAGCACCATCACCGGCGGGCGCTTCTCCGCGGGCAGCCGCTTGAGGCGGGAGAGGACCTCGAAGCCGTCCATGCCCGGCATCATGACGTCGAGGATGACGAGGCTGGGCAGCTCCTCCTCGATGCGCTCGAGCGCCTCGAAGCCGGAGTGCGCCGTCGCGATCGACAGGTTCCGGGAGACGCTCGCGAGGAACAGCATCAGCACCTCGACGAGGTCGGGGTTGTCCTCGACGATGAGGATGCGCTTCTTGTGCACGGTCTCGGAGCCGTCGACGACGGCCGGAGGCGCGTCCTTCGCGGACACCGGAAGCTCGAGGCGGGCGGTGGTGCCTCGCCCGGAGCCCTCGCTCTCGATCCAGATGCGGCCGCCGATGGCCTCGACGATCTGCTTCGAGAGCGGAAGGCCGAGGCCGAGGCCCGGGTACTCGCGCGTCGGGCCCTGGTTGGCGGCGGAGAACGTGTCGAAGATGTGGGGCAGGACCTCGGGCGGCACGCCGGGCCCGGCGTCGGCGACGGACAGGCGCGCGCGGCCTTTTTCGACGGCGACGACGACCTTCAGGGTCCCGTCGACCGGGCTGAACTTGCACGCGTTGGAGAGCAGGTTGTCGATCACGTCGCCGAGCTTTTCCTCGTCGGCCATCACCCACACGTCGGCCTTCGTGTACTCGGCGGTGAGCTTGAGCTTGCGGCGGCGGATCTCGCGCCCGGCGCGCTCGACCTGGGCCGCGACGAGCCGGTTGAGGTCGACGGGCTTGAGCAGGAGCTGCTTACGGCCCTCGTGGACCTCGCGGATGCGGAGGATGTTGTTGAGCGTGGCCATGAGGCCCTCGGCGCGCTCGATGATCGAGCCGAGCGCCTTCTGCTGGGCGTCGGAGAGGGGGCCGAGGCTGCCGTCGCGCATCGTGTTCGCGTAGCCGATGACGACCGTCAAAGGGGTGCGCAGCTCGTGCGAGACGTTCGCGATGAACTCGTTCTTCATCTGGTTGACCTGGCGCAGCTCCATGTTCTGGTTGACCAGGTCGCGGATCTCGATGACGCGGCGCAGGAGCTGGCCGAGGTCGGTCTGGCGCAGGTCCTTCTGCGTGATGTAGTCCATCGCCCCCTTCTTCATCGCGGCGACGGCCACCTGCTCGTTGCCGGCCGCGGTCGTCATCACGACGGCGGTCTTCGGGTGGTGCTGGCGGATCTGCTCCAGAATGTCGAGGCCGTTGGTGGGGGGGAGCCGGTAGTCGAGGAAGACGAGGTCGAAGGGGGTGTCCTTGAGCTTGTTGAGGGCCTCGTCGCCGTCGGCGGCGGTGGAGACCTTGAGGCTCACGCCGGGGACTTTTTCGAGCTCGCCGCGGAGGATGGCGCGGGCGTCCGGTTCGTCGTCGACGACGAGCACGGAGAAGGCGATCTCGGTCGTGGTGGGCATCGGCGGCATTGTAGCAGACGAATCCCAAGCCGTCCACCCCGGCGACACGGCCTCGTAACGGACGGCGACGGCTCGGGTCGGCCCGGCGGCGGATTCATGCCCTCCGGGGTCGGCGGGATTGACCCGCCTCCGGGCCTTCGCCGACGCATCCCATCCGCGCCGACCTTGCCGGGGCTGGAGCTTATCGCCTGCGGCGATGACGTCGACGCGACGGGTTAGGGGCGGGGAAGCGATGTCCGATGGGGCTTGGGGTTGACGCGGCCATGGCCGGTATAGCCGCGTCTACCCCGGAGGGCGGGGCCAGTCCCGCCCGTCCCCGGAGGACATCACTTCCCCGCCCCGGCCCGCATCAGCGTCGCCGTGGCCGCCGCGCTTCCTTGATAAGGGGGGGACCTAAAAGGTAAAATGCGCGTTCATGGCCCTCCAAACCGCCGTACACCCCGCCCTGAGCAGGGTTTTAATCGACGAAGCGACGCTCTCGGCCCGGATCAAGGAGCTGGGCGCCCAGATCACGCGCGACTACTCGGGCAAGCGCCTGATGGTCGTGGGCGTGCTGAAGGGAAGCGTCATCTTTTTAGCCGACCTCCTGCGCGCCCTGGGCCCGGAGGTGGACGTTGAAACCGATTTCGTGGCGGTCTCCTCCTACGCGGGCAAGGCCTCGACCGGCGCCATCCGGACCCTGCTCGACCTGCGCCACAGCCCCGAGGGCAAGGACCTGCTGCTCGTCGAGGACATCGTCGACACCGGCCTGACCTTGACCGCCCTGACCGAGACCCTGCGGGCGCACCGGCCGAACTCGCTCGAGGTGTGCACCTTGCTCGACAAGCCCGAGTGCCGGAAGACCCCTTTTCAGCCGAAATACGTCGGATTCAAGATCCCGAACGAGTTCGTCGTGGGCTTCGGCCTGGACTACGACGAGCGCTATCGGCAATTGCCTTGCGTGGGAGTGTTGAAGATCTAACGATGGACAATAAAAATTTGAAGCAGCTCGTGATCTGGGGCCTCGGCTTCGTGCTCCTGCTGACCTTGTTCAACAGCGTGAAGACCGTTCCGCTCGAGACCGAAATCCCGTATTCCGAGTTCCGCTCCCGCCTGCGCGAGGGCGCGATCATACAGGTCCGCATGCGCCCGGACCTGATCAGCGGCGACTACCGCGACGCGAAGGGCGCGACCCAGCATTTCCGCACCTTGCCCCTGCCCGACCCGAAGCTCATCGAGGATCTCGAGGCCCACAAGGTCTCGAACTTCCAGGGCGAGCGCGACCGCAGCGGCATGTACGCCTTCGCGCTGAACCTCGGCGGCATACTGCTGTTCTTCTTCCTGTGGTGGTTCTTCGTGATCCGCCAGGTCCAGGTCGGCGGCAAGCAGGCGATGTCGTTCGGCCGAAGCAAGGCCAAGATCGTCGACGACAAGAAGAAGAAGACCACGTTCGCCGACGTCGCCGGCTGCGAGGAGTCGAAGGAGGAGCTTCGCGAGGTCGTGGACTTCCTTAAGACCCCCGACAAATACCAGAAGCTGGGCGGGAAGATGCCGCGCGGCGTGCTCCTGTTCGGGCCCCCCGGCACGGGCAAGACCCTCCTGGCCCGCGCGGTCGCCGGCGAAGCCGGCGTGCCGTTCTTCTCCGCCTCCGCCTCCGAGTTCGTCGAGATGTTCGTCGGCGTCGGCGCCTCGCGCGTGCGCGACCTCTTCGACCAGGCCAAGAAGGCCGCTCCCTCCGTGATCTTCATCGACGAGCTCGACGCGGTCGGCCGCGCGCGCTTCGCCGGCATCGGCGGCGGCCATGACGAGCGCGAGCAGACGCTCAACCAGCTCCTCATCGAGCTCGACGGCTTCGAGCAGAACCAGGGCATCATCCTCATCGCCGCGACCAACCGCCCCGACGTGATCGACACCGCGCTGCTGCGCCCGGGCCGCTTCGACCGGCAGATCAACGTGCCCGTGCCCGACTGCAAAGGGCGCGAGGCGATCCTCAAGGTCCACGCCCTGATCGTCAAGATGGCGCCGGACGTGGACCTCGCCGTCGTCGCGCGCCGCACGCCGGGATTCGCCGGCGCGGACCTCGCCAACGTGATCAACGAGGGCGCTTTGCTCGCCGCGCGCAAGAACAAGGAGGTCGTCGAGCTCGCCGACCTCGAGGAGGCCATCGAGCGCGTCATGGCGGGGCCCCAGAAGCGCTCCAGCATCATGTCCGACCGCGAGAAGAAGATCGTGTCCTACCACGAGTGCGGCCACACTCTCGTCGCGAAGATGCTTCCCGGCACCGATCCCGTGCACAAGGTCTCGATCCTGTCGCGCGGCTTCGCGCTCGGCTACACCCTTCAGCTTCCGCTCGAGGACAAGTATCTGACCTCGAGGGTCGACATCACCAACCGCCTCGCGATCCTGCTCGGCGGGCGCGCCGCGGAGGAGCTGGCGTTCAATGAAATAACGACCGGCGCCGCGGACGACCTGTCCAAGGCCACGGCCTACGCGACGCGCATGGTCACCGAGTTCGGCATGAGCGACGTCGTCGGGCCGCTGTCGCTGAAGAAGCCCGATCAGGAGATGTTCATGGGCCGCGACCTGAACAAGGGGGGGGCCTTCTCCGAGCGCACGATGCAGCTCGTCGACGAAGAGGTCAAGCGCCTCGTGACCGAGGCCCAGACGAAGGCGCGCGGCATTCTCGCCGCCAACAAGAAGGCGCTCGACCAGCTGGCGCAGTCGCTCTTCGACCGCGAGGTGCTGAGCGGCGACGACGTCGACAGCATCCTGGCCACCGCGCGGGCATGACCTCGACGATGGCCGAGCCGGCTTCCGTGATCGATATCGCGAAGCGATTCGCGAGGCCGCTCATCATGGGGGTCGTGAACTGCACGCCCGACTCATTCCACGCGGGAAGCCGCGCGAGCACGAATGAGCTCGCGGTCGAGCGCGCGCTGAAATTGGTGGAGGAGGGCGCCGACATTCTGGACATCGGAGGGGAGTCCACGCGTCCCGGCTCCGATTCCGTGCCGGTGGACATCGAGCGCGTGCGGGTGATCCCGGTCATCAAGGCCCTGGCCCGTCAGGTCAAGGTCAAGATCTCGATCGACACGACGAAGGCCGCGATAGCGGCCGAGGCATTGGATGCCGGTGCCGTGATCGTCAACGACATTTCCGCGATGCGCGACGACAAGGACATGCTTAAGGTCGCGCAGCGCGCGGAGCGAGTGATATTGATGCACATGTTGGGGGCGTCGCCCAAAACGATGCAGGCCAACCCGGCCTACAAGGATTGTTTCGCCGAGGTCTCCCGGTTCCTGCAGGAGCGCCTCCATTCGTTTCTCGCGGCCGGAGGCCGCGAAGACCGGGTCTGGATAGACCCCGGCATCGGCTTCGGCAAGACGCTGGAGCACAATCTCACCCTGATCCGCCGCGCCGGCGAGCTCTCCTCGATCGCGCCGGTTCTGTTGGGCGTCTCCCGCAAGTCGCTGTTCGGCAGGATTTCGAACGACAACGGATCGGAGGATCGTTTGGCGGGTTCTCTTGCCGTCGCCGCCTACGCGAGCCTGTCCGGCGTATCGGTCTTGCGCGTCCACGACGTCCTCGAGACGCGCCGGACCGTCGAGGCCCTGCGCGCCGTTTCGGAGGCCGCATGAGCTCCGGGCATTTGTTCGGCACCGACGGCGTGCGCGGCATCCCCGGCCAGGGCCCGCTCAAGCCCGAGGCCGTGCGCGCGCTGGCTTACCACGCGGCCCGCGTGCTCCTCGAGCGTCAGGGCGTCAAGATCAACGGCCACGCCCCGCTCATCGCCGTCGGCCGCGACACGCGCGGCTCCGGGCCGTCCCTGCTGCGCTCCATGATCTCGGGGTTCTCCGCCGCGGGCGTGCGCGTCCTCGATCTCGGCGTCATACCGACTCCGGCGGTGTCCTACCTCGCGCCGCGGCTCGGCTGCTTCGCCGGCGCCGTGATCTCGGCGAGCCACAATCCGGCGGAGTACAACGGCATCAAGTTCTTCGACGGCGCGGGCTTCAAGATGTCGCCCGTGCTCGAGCTCGAGGTCGAGCGGCGGATCGCGCGCCCCGCCCCGCCCGCGATCTCGCGCCCGCCGTTCGCCGCCGCCGATCGCGGCGCGATCTACATGGATTTTCTCAAGAGCGCCTTCCCGGCCACCCTCGACCTCGACGGAGTCCGCGTCGTCGTGGACTGCGCGAACGGCGCGGCGTCGGCGTTCGCGCCCAAGCTGCTCTCCGAGCTCGGCGCCACGGTGTTCGCGATCGGCGTCAAGCCGAACGGCCGGAACATCAACGCGGGCTGCGGCGCCACCGCGACCGAAGCGATGCGGCGCGAGGTGAAGCGCCGCCGCGCGCACGCCGGCCTCGCCCTCGACGGCGACGCCGACCGCGCCTTGATCTGCGACGAGCGCGGCAAGCTCCTGGACGGCGACTCGCTGATCGCGGCGGCGGCCGCGCGGCTGCTGCGGCGCGGCGGCCTCAAGGGCGGCAAGGTCGCCGTCACCGTGATGTCGAACTTCGGCCTGCTGAACTATCTGCGCGGGCTCGGCGTCGACGCGGTCACGACCCCGGTCGGCGACCGCTACGTGACCGAGGCCATCGAGAAGGAAGGCCTGAGCCTCGGCGGCGAGAACTCCGGGCACGTCGTGTTCCGGGATTTCGCGCCGACCGGCGACGGCATGCTGACCGGCCTGCAGACCTTCGCGGCGTGGCGCGAGTCGGGCAAGCCGATGAGCGCGCTCGGCCGGCTGTACAAGTCCACGCCCCAGACCTTGAAAGCGCTCCACGTGAAGAGCAAGCCTCCGCTCGCGATGATGCACCGCACCGCCGCCGCGATCGCGGAGGCGGCCAAGCGCCTCGAGGGACGCGGCCGCGTGTTCGTGCGGTACTCGGGCACCGAGCCGGTATTGAGAATCCTGGTGGAAGGGCCGAGCGCCGCCGAGAACCATAAGATCGCCGATTCGATCGCGCGGATTTATCTGACGGAGACGGGAGCCGCAGAGGAGAAACACCGATGAAGACGGAGCAGAAGCTGAAGCTGGGCGTGAACATCGACCACATCGCGACGCTGCGCCAGGCGCGGCTCGACATCGATCCCGATCCCGTGCAGGCCGCGCACGTCGCCCGCCAGTCCGGGGCCGACATCATCGTCTGCCACCTCCGCCGCGACCGCCGCCACATGCAGGACGCGGACATCGTCAAGCTCTGCCATCTCAAGGGCGAGACGCACGTGGAGCTCTCCGACGACCCCAAGATCATCGCCGCGGTCCTCAAGGCGCGCCCGACCTCCGTGTGCCTCGTCCCCGAGCGGCCCGGCGAAGTGTCCACCGAAGGCGGCCTCGACCTGGTCCGCAATGGAAGAAGCCTGGCCAAAACGGTGGCTCGTCTTAAAAAGGCCGGCGTCGAGGTCAGCCTCTTCGTCGCGCCCGAAGCCCCCGCCGTACGCGCCGCGCGCAACATGGGCGCCGACATCGTCGAGCTCGACACGAGCGACTACGCGAAGGCGCACAGCAAGCCCAAGCAGAAGCTCGAGCTCGAGCGCCTCGAGCTCGCCGCGTACATGGCCTGGGAGATGGGCATCGTCGTCCACGCCGGACACGGCCTCGACTACCACAACGTGGCACCCGTCGCGCGCGTTCCGCACATGTCCGCGCTCAACATCGGCTTCTCGATCGTCGCCCGCTCCGTGTTCGTGGGCCTGAAGAGCGCCGTCTCCGAGATGCGGCGGGCCATCGACTAGAATATGTGCGGGATCGTCGGCTACGTCGGGCCTAAGCAAGCCGTTCCGCTGCTCATGGAGGGCCTCAAGCGCCTCGAGTACCGGGGCTACGATTCCTCGGGCCTGGCGTCCATCGTGGACGGCTTCATCGAACGGCGCCGCGCCCAGGGAAAGCTGACGAACCTCGCGGCGGTCCTCGCCGCGAGCCCGCTCGCGGGCTCGGTCGCCTTGGGCCACACCCGCTGGGCGACGCACGGCAAGCCCAACGAGATCAACGCGCACCCGCACACCGATCCGACCGGCACCGTCGCGGTCATCCACAACGGCATCATCGAGAACTATCTCGAGATCAAGGACCGCCTGGTCGCCGCCGGCGCCAAATTCGAGTCCGAGACCGACACCGAGGTGATCGCGCACCTCGTCGCGGAAAAGCTCGCCCTGCTCCAGCCTCCGGGCGCTTCGCCGAAGCCCGATCTGAACGAACCCCTTCTCTTTGAAGCCGTCCGCCGCGCGCTCGGCGACGTCCGCGGCGCCTACGCGGTCGCCGTGCTCTGGTCGAAGGCCCCCGGCGTGATCGTCGCCGCGAAGACCGCCTCGCCGCTCATCATCGGCCTCGGCGACGGGGAGACCTTCCTCGGCTCCGACGTGCCCGCTTTTCTCGCCTATACGCGGAAAGCGGTTTTTCTTGAGGACGGTGAGATGGCGGTCCTCAAAAAAGAAGGAGCGACCTTTTTTAATCTTTCCGGCAAGCGTTTGGAAAAGACCCCGATCACCATCACGTGGGACCGCACGATGGCGGAAAAATCCGGCTACCGCCACTTCATGCTCAAGGAGATCCACGACCAGCCGATGTCCTGCGAGGACACGATGCGCGGCCGCCTGTTCCCGCTGAAGGGCGTGCTCGAGCGCGACTGCGGCATGAACGCCGACATACTTAAAAATATCCGTTCCGTGCAGATGATCGCCTGCGGCACCGCCTACCACTCCTGCCTCGTCGGCCAATACTGGTTCGAGACCCTCATCGGCGTTCCCACGCGCGTCGAAACCGCGTCCGAGTTCCGCTACCGCGAGACCACCGTCGGTCCCGACGATTTGGTCATCGCCGTTTCCCAGTCGGGCGAGACCGCCGACACCTTGGCCGCCGTCAAGATCGCGAAAGAAAGGGGCGCCAAGGTCCTCGCGGTCTGCAACACGGTCGGCTCGGCGCTCACGCGCGCGGCCGACTGGACCCTGTACACGCATTGCGGCCCCGAGCTCGGCGTCGCGTCCACGAAGGCCTTCATCGGCCAGCTCACCTCTCTGGCCGTCATCACGCTCCACGCCGCCATCGGCCGCGGCACGATGACCGAGGCGCAGGGCCGCGCCTTCGTCGACGACCTCGTCAAGGTGCCGGGCTGGATCCGCGCCGCGATCAAGCTCGACGCGCAGGTTCTCGCCGTCGCGAAGAAGTTCGCCAAGTCGGAGCATTTTCTATTTATCGGCCGGTACGTGAATTACCCGATCGCGCTGGAAGCGGCCCTGAAGCTCAAGGAAATCTCTTACATCCACGCCGAAGGCTACCCCGCCGGCGAGCTCAAGCACGGCCCCATCGCGCTGATCGACACGGAGATGCCGGTCGTCGTGATCGCGACGCAGTCGCGCGTCCTCGAGAAGACCCTGTCGTCGCTCGAGGAAGTGAAGGCGCGCGGCGCGCGGGTCATCGTGCTCGCCACCGAGGGCGTGGGCGAGTTCAAGGACTGCGAGGCCGTCCTGCGCCTGCCGCCGGTCCCTGAGATCCTGTCGCCGATCGTGAACATCATCCCGCTGCAGCTGCTCGCGTACCATGTGGCGGATCTTCGCGGCTGCGACGTCGATCAGCCCCGCAACCTGGCGAAGAGCGTCACGGTCGAGTAGCGCGATGGAGCTCGGGGTCGATCTCGTCGAAATCGCGCGCGTGAGGTCGCTCGGGCGCCGCAATCCGAAGTTCCTGACCCGCGTCTTCTCCGCGCAGGAGATCGCCTACTGCAAGGCCAAGAAGAACCCCTGGCCTCACTTCGCCGTGCGCTTCGCCGCGAAGGAGGCCGTGTACAAGGCCCTCGGCAAGGCGGAGGTCCCGCTGACCGCGATCTCGGTCGGCCGGGGCAAGGACGGCCGCCCGTCGGTCAAGATCAACGGCAAGCCGGTGCGCGGCCTGAAGCTTTCCCTGTCCCACGGCCGCGACCACGCCGTCGCCTTCGCCGTTCTCGCGCGTTGATCAGCACCGTTCTTTTTGATTCGCTGTCTCCCGGCCCGCATCTCCTGCTGCTGGGCGGAGTGCATGGCGACGAGAACCCGGGCATGCGCGCGCTCGCGAAGCTTCTCGATCAGCTTCACGCGGGCCGCATACGCCTGCTGCGCGGCAAGGTCACGGTCGCCGCGCGCGTCAACGCCGCGGCGGCCAAGCGGGGGGTCCATTTCATCGAGGAAAACCTCAACCGCATCGTGCGCCGCCACGACGCCTCCGCGACGCACGAGCAGAGGCTCGCCAACGAGCTGATCCCGCTGATCGACGCGGCCGACGCCGTCCTCGACCTCCACGGCACGCCGGCGCCGACCCGCCCCTTCGTCTTTCTCGACGACGAGTCGCCGGAGAATAGAGCCTGGGCCGATAAGCTGGGCGCCGATTACCTTCTGTGCGGCTGGCCCGCGCTGTACTCGGACGGCAAGACGGTCACGACCACCGAGTACGCTCAGAGCCGCGGCAAGCGCGCCCTGACCGTCGAGGTCGGTCAGAACGACGACGCGGCGTGCGCCGAGACCGGCCTCGCCTTCGCGCTCCGCTCGCTCGCGCATTTCGGCCTGACGAGCGCCGCTTCCCCCGTGCCCGCGCCCCGCGCTCTTCGCCTCACGCGCGTGGTCTATCGCGAGCGGGAGGGGGCCTTCGCCCGCCCCTGGAAGAACTTCGATACCGTGAATGAAGGCGAGGTCCTCGCCCGCTACGCCGACGGCGTCGAATCGACCGCGCCGGGGGACGGCGTCGTCATCATGCCCTTCGAGGGCGCCGAGTTCGGCAGCGAGTGGTTTTACCTCGCCGTGCCGGCCTGACTGTTTCCGGAAACAGTTGAACGGCCTCAGGGCCAGGGATGCCTTGGATAGCGGCGCTGAAGCTCCTTCTTGACCGTCGGATAGGCGTTGGCCCAGAAGGAAGCGAGGTCCTTCGTTTTCTGGACGGTCCGGTGGTTGGGCGCGAGCACGTCGAAGGTCACCGGCAGGCGCCCCTCGCATAAGGCGAGAGCGCCCGTCATCTTGACGAAATCGCCGAGGCGCGCGGCCAGCTCCGGCGGGTGAGTCTCGTGATAGGTGAAGCGGCCCGTCTTGCCCGAGGGCAGGCGCTTGGCCGCGGGAAGCGCGCGGTCGAGGAAGTCCGCCAGCGCGCGTCCCAAGTAGCCTTCGATGTGCGGGAGCAGGTTCACGCGCTCGATGTCCTTCAGCGAGTTCTTGCCCGCGCAGACCTCCCCGTAGATCAGGCGCCAGTCGTCGGCGCTCATCTCGGGATAGCCCATGTCGGGATATAAGCGGCGCGCCAGCGAGATCCGTATCACGAGCTGGCGCGCGCGCTCGTCGAGCCCGGGATGCGTGAGCTCGCCGCAGGCGAACTTCTCCGCCCACAGGTCGGCGGCGACCTTGCGGTCGTCCTTGCGCGCGGCGACCTCGCGGCGTGAAATCACGAGACCTCGGAACAGGAGCCGGTCTTCTTTGATGACACGGATCTTCCTTTCGTCGAACTCGGCGGACGGCGTCCAGGCGCATTCGCCGGGGAATGCGCGCTCGATCATCTCCGGCGTGAAAGGCAGATATAAATTGATGCCGACCTGGCGGGCCTGGCCGCCTCCGGCGCGCTCCCGTATGTCGAGCGCGATCAGCAAAGGGGGGGCGTCCTTGACGGCGGACAGCAGGGCGCCGCGCCCGTCGCTCAGGCGATAAAAGAGGCCTTCTCCCTCGCGCGCGGCGAGACGGTCGATGAACGCGTCGAGCCACGCGCGGGACAGCGCGTCGGCGGGCGCGCCGGGCGCCGCGCCGCCGTCGTCCTGATAAAGGCGCTTGAACTGTCGGAAGACCTCGGTCGCCTCCCACGAGACCTCCTCGCGCGCGCCGGCCAGGAGATCTTTCGCGAGCGCCGACAGGTCCGCCGCCTGCCCCGGGCGAAGGTCGCCCGCGGTCTCGAAGACGGCGGCCATGGCGCAGGCGCGCTCGTAGGCCTCGGGCCCGAGAGCGCGCGCCGCCTCGAGCACGGCGGCCACTCGCGGCGGGGCGGGGTAGCGCAGCAAGGCGCGCCCTCGCGGCGTGACGCGGCCGGCCTCGTCGACGGCGCCGAGCGCCGCCAGCGCGCGCCCCGCTGCGTCCCAGGCGTCGGCCTTCGGGGCCGTGACCCAGTCCACCGGCTCGGGCAGGGACGCGGCCTGCAGCCGCAGCGAGCTCAGCTCGAGGCGCAGGATCTCGGGCACGAGGCTCGGGGCCATGCCCGTCTCGTCCGACTTCGACCACAGCCGCACGCAGCGCCCCGGCGCCGTGCGCCCGGCCCGTCCCGCGCGCTGGGCCGCGTTGCTGCGGCTGATCCTCGTCAGATACAGCGTGTTGATGCCGCGCGCGGCGTCGTAGGCCGCGACGCGGTGCAGGCCGCTGTCGATGACCATCGTGACCTGGGGAATGGTCAGGCCCGTCTCCGCGACGTTGGTCGCGACGATCACGCGGCGCCGGGGGGATTCCTCCAGGACGCTCTGCTGCTCGGCCAGGTCCATGCTCCCGTGAAGGGCGTGAAGCTCGAGGTCGACCTCGCGGCAATAGGGGGTGAGCACGGTCATCGCGCGCCGAATCTCCCTGAGCCCCGGCATGAAGATCAGCACCGACCCGTCGAGCCCCTCGCGGGCCAGCTCGCGCAGGGCGGCCAGGGCGCCGTCGGCCGGGCCGCCGCGCGAATCGAGGGGATGGTGGCGTATGTCCACCGGGAACAGCCGCCCCGGCACCTCCACGCGCGCCGCCTCCGGCAGGTAGCGCGACAGCGCCTCGGCATCGAGCGTCGCCGACATGACCGCGATCTTCAAATCCGGCCTGCGTCCCTTGCGCAGGGCCTTGAGCCACGCGAGCGCCAGGTCGCACTCCAGGCTCCGCTCGTGGAACTCGTCGAGGAGCACCGCGCCCATGCCCTTGAGATCGGGGTCCCTCATCATTTGGGCGATGAAGACGCCGTAGGTCTGGAATATGACCTTGGTGTCGGGGCCGCAACGGCTGTCGAAGCGCACCTGATAGCCGATCCTGGTTCCGAGGCTCGTCTTCGTCTCCGCGGCCACCCGCCCGGCGAGGCTGCGCGCCGCGAGCCGCCGCGGCTCGAGCACCAGGATCTTCCCGGGGAAACGGCCCAGCAGGTATTGAGGCGTCTGCGTGGACTTGCCGCTGCCGGTCGGCGCCGTCAGGATCAGGCTCCCCGCGCGGCTTAACTCCGACGCGATCTTGTCGCGGAACGCCGCGATCGGAAGGGCCTGGCTCACCCCGACAGTTTAGCTAACTCCGCGCGGGCGCGCGGACGGGTCAGAACGGATAGTCCAGGCCCACGTAGACGGCGGCGCCGTCCCTTCCGTAGGCGACGTCGAGGCGGCCGGCGATGTTGGGGCGGGCCAGGACGCGCACGCCCAGGCCGGGGTTGTACTGCAGGTTGCCGAAGGTGTGGTGGGTGGTCAGGTGCCGATCGACGCGGCCGCAGTCCAGGAAGGGCGCGAGCTCGACCTCGACGACGTTGCCCATGATCGACCGATGGACGACGCTGACGCGCTCCTCGACGTTGAGCAGCAGAGCGTAGCTGCCGACGAATCGTCCACGGCCGAAGCCCCGCAGGGTCGTCTCGCCTCCCAGGGTCGGCCTCTCGTAGAACGGCACGCCGTGGAGCACGAGGCCCTTGCTGTCGATCGGCAGGGCGTCGAGCAGCGCGTGCGTGACGAGCACCGCCCTGTCGTCGAAGTGCGGCAGAAAATTCCGGGCCTCGGCCGTCAGGCGCCACCACTCGTCGCGGTTGTCGGTTTCGAAGTTATCCAAGTGCTCGGCCATCAAGGTCGCGTAGGTGCCGTGGAGCGGCGTCAGTTGGTTGTCGCGGCTGTCATAGGCGAAGGTCAGGCTCTGTCCTAAGATCGTGGCGCCGTCGAGGCCGGGCGCCGTCGGAAAGGCCCGGCGCGTCTGCGGCAGGCTGGAGACCACTCCGTTGCCGATCGAGACGAAGCGCAGGCGCTCGGTCGCGAGCAGCGACAGGGAATGGCCGAGGTTGACTCCCACCCCCGCCTTGAGGTTGGTGTCTCCCAGCGCGTAGTTGCTTTCCTTCTGCTCGCCGGCCCTATTGCCGAAGCCGAAGAACCGGTTGAAGGCGCTCTTGCCCGCGTTGGCCTGCAGAGAGACGATGTAGCGCCCGCCGCCGAACGAGATGTCCTTATAGCTGAGGTCGATCGAGCGTTCGACCTTGGTCGCGTACGAGACGATCGCGTGGTACTGGCGCGTGTCGGAGCGGTAGCCGAAGTAATTGAAGGTGAAGGTCTCGCCGATGAGGTCGTTGTGGAGGTAGAGCGGCGCGTAGATGTCCTCGATGTGGCCTTGGGCGTTCGCCCTGAAGATCGGCATGAGCGCGCCGATCCAGGCGCCTTCGTTGCGGTTGTAGACGAAGGCCGGCAGGGGGATGGCCGTGTAGCCCGGGCCGATCGCGGATTTCTTCAGCGATGCGTCGGTGACGGACGGCTGGGCGTTGGGCGGGGTCTGCGCGTTGATGAGGTCCCTGGCCGCTTTGGACACCGTGCTG
>JAQTNG010000010.1 GCA_028714015.1 Elusimicrobiota bacterium
ACCGCGTGGCATTCGAACAAATTCTTGAACCCGGCTTGCGATGGCGCGGTGCTGCCCATCCTGCACCTGAACGGCTTCAAGATCGCCAATCCCAGCCTGCTGTCGCGCATCCCGCGCGCCGAACTCGAGCAGCTGATGCGCGGTTACGGCTGGGCGCCGCTATTTGTCGAAGGCCACGAGAGCGGGCCGATGCACGAGGCCATGGCCGCCGCGCTCGACCTGGCGGTCGCGCGGATCAAGGAGATTCAGGACGGCGCCCGCCGGCGCGGCGACGCCTCGCGCCCGCGCTGGCCCATGATCGTCCTCGATTCGCCAAAGGGCTGGACCGGGCCGAAGGTCGTCGACGGCAAAACGATCGAGGGCACGTTTCGCGCGCATCAAGTGCCCCTCACCGGCCCGCGGACGAACCCCGATCATCTCCGTCAGCTCGAGCTCTGGCTGAAAAGCTACCGGCCCGAGGAGCTTTTCGACGAAGGCGGCCGCCTGCGGCCCGAATTGGCGGAGCTCTCGCCCAAGGGCGCGCGGCGCATGGGCGCCAATCCCCGCGCCAACGGCGGCCTCCTGCTCCGCGATCTTCGGATGCCGGATTTTCGCGGCTACGGGCTCGAGGTCGCGGCGCCCGGCGTTCGCGGCCCCGGCGACACGCGCGTGCTCGGGCCCTTCCTGCGCGACGTGATCAAGCTCAACGCGGAGGAGCGGAATTTCCGCCTCTTCGGCCCCGACGAGACCCTCTCCAACGGCCTCGAAGCCGTCTTTGAGGCGACCGGCCGCCAGTGGCAGGCCGAGACGGTGCCCGGCGACGAGTTCCTGGCTCCCGCCGGACGCGTGATGGAGATGCTCAGCGAGCATCAATGCGAGGGATGGCTCGAGGGCTACCTGCTCACCGGGCGGCACGGGCTCTTCAACTGCTACGAGGCGTTCATCCACATCGTGGACTCGATGTTCAACCAGCACGCGAAGTGGCTCAAGGTCTCGGCGCGCCTGCCGTGGCGAAAAAAGATCGCCTCGCTGAACTATCTTCTGGCTTCTCACGTCTGGCGGCAGGATCACAACGGCTTCTCGCACCAGGATCCCGGCTTCATCGACCACGTCGTCAACAAGAGCGCCGACGTCGTGCGCGTGTACCTGCCGCCGGACGCGAACTGCCTGCTGTCGGTGATGGATCACTGCCTGCGCAGCCGGCATTACGTCAACGTCGTGATCGCGGGCAAGCACCCGGCTCCGCAATGGCTGACGATGGACGCCGCCGCCCGGCACTGCGCCCGGGGCATCGGGGCCTGGCGCTGGGCGGGCAATGCCGGGGACGCCGAGCCGGACGCGGTCCTGGCCTGCGCCGGCGACGTCCCGACCTTGGAGACGCTCGCCGCCGTCTCGATCTTAAGGAGGGAGCTGCCGGAATTGAAAATCCGCGTCGTCAACGTCGTCGATCTCATGAAGCTCCAGCCGGACACCGAGCACCCTCACGGCCTGAGCGACGCGGATTTCGACGCGCTGTTCACCGTGGACAAGCCGATCATCTTCGCCTTCCACGGCTACCCGTGGCTGATCCACCGCCTGACCTACCGGCGCGCCAACCACAAGAACCTGCATGTCCGCGGCTACAAAGAGGAAGGCGCGATCACCACCGCCTTCGACATGACCGTGCTCAACGACATGGACCGCTTCCACCTCGTGATCGACGCCATCGACCGCCTGCCTCAGGCGGCCGAAAAGGGCGCCGCGCTCAAGCGGCGCCTGCAGGACAAGCTCCGCGAGCACACGCGATACATCGATCTCCACGGCGAGGACCTGCCGGAGATCCGCGACTGGAAATGGGAGCTTGCCCCGCCATCCGTATAACTACGCATTGGCCCGCTCGGTGGAAGCGGGTAAAGTTAACGAGGCGCTGAGGAGAACGACATGAGCTCACTAAGGATCGCGACGATTTTGGCGGCGGCGGTGATGACGGGCTGCGCGCTGTTCGGCGGCAAGGTCAGCCTGTCGACGAGCCCCACCATGCCGGCGGCCGAGGGCGGCGCGCGCTTCAGCGTCAGCAAGAACGACAACACCGTCATCGTTCTGAGCGTCAAGCATCTCGCCCATCCGGACAAGCTCACGCCCCCGGCGAGCAGCTATGTCGTTTGGACCAAGGCGAACAAGGACGCGATGGCTCAGAGCATCGGAGCTCTGAAGGTGGACTCCGATCTCTCCGGCTCGCTGCTCGCCGAGACCCCGCTGCACAGCTTCGAGCTGATCGTCACCGCCGAGCCCTCGGGCGAAATCCAGCAGCCGACCGGACAGCCCCTGCTTTGGACCAGCTACAGCCGGTAGCGGACTCTTTTTCTCGTCGATAAATCGTCACAGCGTCGTTCCCCTGGACTCGTCAAGGATTGGTAATATTAATCGTGAAAAATTCCGGTAAACTCAGGGCGTTTCCCATCGTCGCGATCGGCGCCTCCGCCGGCGGGCTTCATGCGTTCGAGGAGCTTCTGAGCGCCCTGCCGCCGGCGCCGGGCACGGCGTTCGTGCTCGTGCCCCATCTGGCTCCCCAATTCAAGAGCCATTTGACCGAGATACTGGCGCGCAGCACCAAGCTCCCGGTCCGGGAAGTCAAGAACGGCGACAAGGTCTTCCCCAACCAGATTTACATCCTCCCGCCCAACCGCGCGATGCTGATAAAAGGGGGCGTCCTCCGCCTGTCCTCAATCGGACAGGAAGCCGGCGCGCGCAATCCCATCGACCGGTTCTTCCTCTCCTTGGCCGGCGACCAGAAGGAAAGAGCGATCGGGGTCCTCCTGTCGGGCGAGGGTTCCGACGGGACCGCGGGCCTGCAAGCGATCAAGGACGCCGGCGGCGCGACTTTCGCGCAAAATAACGAGACTGCGGCTCATCTCAGCATGCCCCAGTCCGCCGCGGTTTCCGGCTGCGTGGACTTCATCCTTTCCCCGGCCGAGATCGGGAAAAAACTCGGCGCGGCGCGGGGCGGCGGCGAGCGCCAATATGACGGGACCGAAGTGAAGAGCAAGCCCAAAGGCGAAGAAGTTCTCGGCGAGATCCTCGCGCTTCTGCGAGCCAGGAAGGGCATCGATTTCGAGTTTTATAAACGAAGCACGCTGCGCCGGCGCATACAAAGGCGCATGACGCTGAGCCGGCTTCGCGATCCGGAGAAGTATCTGCGCGCGCTGAAAACGGACCGCAAGGAAATCGAGCTCCTCTACGGCGACATACTGATCTCCGTGACCTCCTTTTTCCGGGAACCGGAGTCTTTCCAGGCCTTGAAGGCCTCGATCTATCCGCGGCTCCTCAAAAACAGGCTCTCCGAGACGCCGATCCGCATCTGGGTTCCCGGCTGCTCCACGGGCGAAGAGGCCTATTCCCATGCCATGAACTTGGTCGAGTTCCTCGGCAATCATGCCTCCTCGTTGCCCTTCCAGGTCTTCGCGACGGACGTGAACCCCGCCGTGATCGAAAAGGCCCGCGCCGGGCTCTACACCAAGAAGATGGCGGGGGGGGTATCCCCCGAGCGTCTGCGGCGCTTCTTCATCAAGACGGAGGACGGCTATCGCGTCGTCCCGGCCATCCGCGAGCGGTGCGTCTTCGCCGTCCAAAATCTGGTGCAGGATCCGCCTTTCACGAACCTGGATCTGATCAGCTGCCGCAATCTCCTGATCTACCTGGGGCCGACGCTGCAGGATAAAGCCCTGCAGATCTTCCAATACGCCTTGAAGCCTCGAGGCATCCTCATGCTGGGCCGTTCGGAAACCATCGGGGATCATTCGGGGCGGTTCTCGCCTCTCGACCTGAAAGGAAAGGTTTTTTTCGAGCGGACGACGTCTTCGAAGACTCGCCTCGATTTCATCCAATCCAAGCGTCTCTTCGATAACGATTCCGCTTTCAGCGGACCCGAACGCGGCAAAGCGGGCTTGATCAAATCGGCTCCGGACTCCTTTGACGTTCAGGGTCAGCTGGACGGCATACTCCCCGCCCGCTACATCCCCAACGGCGTCATCGTCAACGGCGAACTGGAGATACTGCGCTTCCTTGGGAACACCTCGTCGTATCTCCGGCCGGCGCCCGGCACGCCGAGCCTGAATCTTCGCCGCATGGCTTCGGCCGAGCTCCTTCTGGAGCTCCGGGCGGCCATCCATGCGGCGAAAAAGTCCGCGTGCGCCGTGCGCAAGGACATCTCGGCGCCTCAATCGAACGGGGCCCCCCGGCGCGTCCGCATCGAGGTCCTGCCGAGCAGGGCCTCCGATCTGCATCATGAATATTTCGTCGTCCTCTTCGAGGAGATCGCCGACGCGGAGGGCGGCAAGCGGCAATCCCCGGGCACGGGGCGCGGGAAGGACAGCCGCCGCGTCGTCGAGCTCAAAGAGGACTTGGCGATCTCCAGCGAGCACCTCAAGGCCATCATCGAAGAGCAGGAGTCGACCAACGCGAAGCTCAAGTCCTCCAATGAGGACCTTCTGTCCAGCAACGAGGAGCTGCAGAGCATAAACGAGGAATACGAGACCACCAAGGAAGAGCTCCAGTCGAGCAACGAGGAGCTGATTTCGTCGACCGAGGAGGTCGCGCGCGGCAACCAGATCCTGAGCCGCGCCAACAACGACCTCTCGAACCTGCTGGCCAACATCAACATCCCCATCGTCCTGCTCGATCCGGCCCTGGCCGTCCATCGCTTCACCCCGTCGGCGGAAAAGGTTCTCGGCCTCTCCCCGGAGGCGCTCGGCCGCTCCATCGCGGACATCAAGCTCCCGCTGCGCCTTCCCAATCTGAAGGAATTGCTCTTGAACGTGGTCAAGACCGGGCGTGTTCAGACGCAGGAAGTCCAGGGCACGGACGGCCGCTGGTATTACCTCATTGTCCGCCCTTACCGGACCGACAAGAGCAAGACCGAAAGAAGCCGGACAGAGGGCGCCGTGATGGCCCTCGTCGACATCCAGGACCGGAAGGCCGCGGAAAAAACCGTGCTGCGTCTGGCCGCCGTGGTGCGCGACTCCAACGACTCCGTCATCGTCGTCAATCTCAAGGATCGGATCACCGCCTGGAACAAAGGCGCGCAGAAGATGTACGGCTACACCGAAGCGCAGGCCCTGGGGATGAACATCAGCCGGCTCATGCCGAAACACATGCACATCAGGGCGCGGGACCTGCTTCGGGTTCCGGCGGCGCCGATCGAGACCCGGCGCCGCACGAAGGACGGACGTATTCTTGACGTGCTGCTGACCGTCACCGTGCTGCGCGACGACAAGGGCCAGCCGGCGGAGATCGCCAAAACCGAGCGCGACATCACGGCGCGGAAGCGGGCCGAGCGCGACCATGCGCTCTCGGAACATACCGTGCTGCGCCTGGCCGCCGTGGTGCGCGACTCCAACGACGCCGTCATCGTCCGCGATCTCAAGGATCGGATCACCGCCTGGAACAAAGGCGCGCAGAAGATGTACGGCTACGCCGAAGCGCAAGCCCTGGGGATGGATTTCAGGCGGCTCGTTCCGGGAAGCGCGCGCACCCGGACGCGGGACCTGCTTCGTCTGGCGGCGCGGAGAAAGAATATACCGCCGACTAATCTCTGCCGGCTCGCTAAGGACGGCCGGGTTCTTGATGTGCACGTCACGGTCACGGTGCTGCGCGACGACAAGGGCCGCCCGGCGGAGATCGCCACGACCGAGCGCGACATCACGGAGCAGAAGCGCTCGGAGAAAACCGTGTCGCGGCTGGCCACGGTGGTGCTCGACTCCAACGACGCCGTCACAGTCTGCGATCTCAACGACCGGATCACCGCCTGGAACAAAGGCGCGCAGAAGATGTACGGCTACACCGAGGCGCAGGCCCTGGGAATGAGCATCCGCCGTCTCATGCCGAAAAACATGCGCCTCAAGGCGCGCGACCTGGTTCAGGTCTCGGCGGCGCCGATCGAGACCCAGCGCCGCACGAAGGACGGCCGGACCCTCGACGTGCTGCTGACGGTCACGGTGCTGCGCGACGAGAAGGGCGAGCTGGTGGAGGTCGCCACGACCGAGCGGGACATCACGGAGCATAAGCGGGCCGAGCGCGAACGCAAGCTCTCGGAGAAGAACGTTCTGCGCCTGGCCAACGCGGTGCTCGATTCCAACGACGGCGTCATCATCTGCGACCTCAAGGACCGGATCATCGCCTGGAACAAGGGCGCGCAGAAGATGTACGGCTACACGGAAGCTCAGGCCCTGGGGATGAGCATCCGTCGGCTCATGCCGAAAAACAAGCTCATCCGGGCGCGGGAGCTGGTTCGGGTTTCGGCGGCGCCGGTCGAGATTCAGCGCCGCACGAAGGACGGCCGGACCCTCGACGTTCTGCTGACGGTCACGGTGCTGCGCGATGAAAAGGACCAGCCGGTGGAGGTCGCCACGACCGAGCGGGACATCACGGAGCAGAAGCGGGCCGAGCGCGAACGCAAGCTCTCGGAGAAGAACGTTCTGCGCCTGGCCAACGCGGTGCTCGATTCCAACGACGGCGTCATCATCTGCGACCTCAAGGACCGGATCATCGCCTGGAACAAAGGCGCGCAGAAGATGTACGGCTACACCGAGGCGCAGGCGCTGGGAATGAGCATCCGTCGCCTCATGCCGGAAAACAAGCTCATGCGGGCGCGAGAGCTGGTTCAAGTCTCGGCCGCCCCGATCGAGACCCAGCGCCGCACGAAGAACGGCCGGCTTCTCGACGTCCTGCTGACCGTCACGGTGCTGCGCGACGAGAAGGGCCAGCCGGTGGAGGTCGCCACCACCGAGCGGGACATCACGGAGCAAAAGCGGGCCGACCAGGAGTTCCGCAGGCTGCACGCGAGCGTGATCTCCGCTCAGGAGACGGAGCGCAAGCGCCTCGCCCGCGAGCTCCATGACGGCGTCGGCCAGATTCTGTCCGGCGTCAAATTCCGGCTGCAGGCCCTGCCGGGGAAAATGACCTTGAGCGGGGACGGCGAGGCGAAGATCCTTAAGGTGGGCGGATTCCTGGATCACGCCATCGCGGAGATCCGCCGCGTCTCGCAAAATCTCATGCCTTCGGAGCTCGTGGATCTGGGCCTCGGCCCGGCCCTCTCGACGCTTTGCCGCGAGTTCAAGGAACGCGCGGGCATTCACGTGACGGTGCGGGATGAAGGCGCTCCGGCGTCCCTCTCGCCCGAGATGGCGCTGGCGTTTTTCCGCATCGCTCAAGAGGCGCTCAATAACATCGGCAAGCATTCCAAGGCGACGATGGTCGTGGTCGCCCTTTCCCGCAGAGGGAAGGAGATCGTCTTGAGCGTGAGCGACAACGGGGTCGGATTCAAGCCCGGCGGCCCCCGGCAGCCGGCCGGACGGGGCTTCGGCCTCGGGAACATGCGCCAGCGGGCGGAATCGGTCGGCGGCTCGATCGAGATTCATTCGACGCCCGGGGCGGGGACGACGCTCAACGTCCGCGCGCCGTTGACGGGACTGGGAGGATACACCGCGTGAAGAAGAAAACCGGCGCCAAGATCAAGGTCTTCCTGGTCGACGATCATCCCGCCGTGCGCGAGGGCGTGCGCTCCTATCTGACCGCCGAGGGCGTCTCGGTCGTCGGCGAGGCCGCCGACGACGCGGAGGCCCTGCGCAAGCTCAAGAAGGTCGCGCCCGACGTCATCATACTCGACATCAACCTCCCCGGCGTGGACGGCGGCGAGCTCGCCAAGCGTCTGCGCCAAACGGTCCCGCAAGCCAAGCTCATCGCCTTCAGCATTCATTCCAGCCAGGAGTACGTGGTGCGCATGGCCCGCTGCGGCGTGCACGGCTACGTGATGAAGGACACGCCCACGGCCAAGCTCGTCGAGGCCATCGCGCGCGTCCACAAGGGCGGCCTCTATTTCCCTCCCGGAATGACCGACGCCATCTTGGCTCCGGCCTCGAAGCCCGCTTTCGGGGAGCAGAACACCGTCTTGACCGCGCGCGAGCGGGAAGTTCTCGTCCTCCTCGCCGAAGGCCTGGCCAACAAGGAGGTCGCGCGCAAGCTCGGCATCAGCGTGCGGACCGCCGAGACGCATCGCGAGCACCTCTCGCGCAAGCTCAACATCGCGCCCATCGCCGGCCTGACGAAGTACGCCATCCAGCACGGCATGTCGCCGCTGAGCCTGCCGCCCGCCCCGCCCAGGGATTAAGCCCCTCCGCCGGGATCGCGCCGGGACTGCGTAGTATTACGCATAGCCGGGGCGCCTGCCCTGCGGTATGCTAAGGAGAACATGCGCGCGACCGACCTGAAACGAACCAGCATCCGGGTCTTCCTGGTGGATGACCATCCGCTCGTGCGCGAAGGGGTGCGTTCCTTTTTGACCAACCACTCGATCGCGGTCGTGGGCGAAGCGGGCGACGCCAAGGAAGCCCTGCGCAAGGTCAAGAAGCTGGCGCCCGACGTCGTCGTCCTGGACGTGAACCTGCCTTCCATCGACGGCGGGGAACTGGCCCGCCGCCTGCGCCGCCTCATCCCCAAGACCAAGCTCGTCGCCTTCAGCATGCATTCCAGCGAGGCGTACGTGGTGAAGATGGCCCGCTGCGGCGTGCAGGGCTACGTGACGAAAGACCAGCCGCCGCTGGACCTCGTCGAGGCGATCAAGCACGTCTACGAGGGCGGCCTCCATTTTCCCGAGGGCATGACCGACGCTCTGTTGACGCCCGCGCCGGAGTCCTCTCCGGAGAAGCCGGGCGGCGCCGAGTTGACGGACCGGGAGCTGGAGGTTTTGACCCTGCTCGCCGAAGGGCTCTCGAACAAAGGCATCGCGGCCAAGCTCGGGATCAGCGTGCGCACGGCGGAGACGCACCGGGAAAATCTTTCGCATAAGCTCAACATCCTCACGGTCGCCGGCCTGACGAAGTACGCCCTCCAGCGGGGATTGACGTCGCTGGGCGCGCACAAGGCTTAAGCCTCTCCGTAATCCCCCGCCCGCCTCGCGTAGAATTCCGCATTGGCCCGGACCGCGGCCCGCGCTATTCTATGCGGGCCATGAGCGCAGCGCACAAGACGCCAAGCAATATCAGAGTTTTCCTGGTGGACGACCATCCGGTCGTGCGCGAAGGAGTTCGCACCTATCTGACCCACCATTCGATCACCGTCGTGGGCGACGCGGGTGACGCCAAGGAGGCCCTGCGCAAGGTCAAGAAGCTGGCGCCCGACGTCATCGTGCTGGACGTGAACCTGCCTTCCATCGACGGCGGAGAACTGGCTCGCCGCCTGCGCCGCCTCGTCCCCAAGACCAAGCTCATCGCCTTCAGCATCCATTCGAGCGAAGAGTACGTGGTGAAGATGGCGCGGTGCGGCGTGCAGGGCTACGTGACGAAGGACCAGCCGCCGCTGGATCTCGTCGAGGCGATCAGGCACGTCCACCAGGGCGGCCTCCACTTTCCCGCCGGCATGACCGACGTTCTCTTGGCCGCCGCGCCGGACTCCTTGCCCGATCTCCCCGGCGGCGCCGCGCTGACGGCCCGCGAGCTGGAAGTGCTGACCTTGCTCTCCGACGGGTTCTCGAACAAAGGCATCGCGGCCAAGCTCGGGATCAACGTCCGCACGGCGGAGACGCACCGGGAAAATCTGACGCACAAGCTCAAGATCCTCACGGTCGCCGGCCTCACGAAGTACGCCATCTCGCACGGCTTGACCGCCCTCTAGCCCCGTCCCGCCGAATAACCCCGGCTCCCTGAGGTCGCGCGTCGGATGCGGCTCGCTGCGATGCTCCCTCGTGCGGCGAGCCGTTCCTCCGTAATATTCCCGCGCACCGCGTAGAACTCCGAATAGGCCGATGCGGACCGCGCGCGTATACTGCCCGCATGAACAAAAATCTGGAGACCAAAATGAATTTCCTTCCCCGCATGAGCCGTGTGATCGTGGCCGCGACCTTCATGGCCGGCTCGCCGGGTTCGGTGTTCGCCGCGGCGGCGCTCGCCCCGACGCTCGCCCCGAAGGCCGGGATCGCGATCCCCGCCGCCGCGGCGAAAGCCCCGGCGCAAGGCGCGCTCTCCAAGGTTTCTCTATTTTTCGAAAAGAACCGCGGTCAGACCGATGCCTCGGTCAAGTTCCTCACCCGCGCCGCCGGCTACAACCTGTATCTGACCGGGACCGAAGCCGTCATGGTCCTGCCGCCGGCGAACGCCGCCAAGGCGGCCGTCGTCGTGCGCATGAAGATGACGGGCGCCAACGCCAAGGCCGCGGTTCAGGGCCAGAACGTCCTGCCGGGTCACACCTCCTATATGTACGGCAACAACCCGGCGAAATGGCAGATCGGCGTGGAGCAGTACGCCAAGGTCAAGTTCAGCTCGGTCTATCCCGGGATCGACATGGTCTATTACGGCAAGAAGGGCAACGTCGAGCACGACTTCATCGTGGCGCCGGGAGCCAACCCCGGGCGCATCCTCATGGGCTTCGAGGGCGCCAAGAGCGTCCGGCTCGATAACATGGGCAACCTGATTCTCGGCGTCGAGGGCGGCGAAGTGACCTATAAGGCCCCCACCCTGTTCCAAATGATCGGCGGCAAGCGGACCTCCGTGCAGGGCCGCTTCATGCTCGTCGGCGACAAGCACATCCGTTTCATCGTGGGCGCCTATGACAAGAGCAAGGCCCTCGTCATCGACCCCGAGCTCATGTATTCGACGTACCTCGGCGGCAGCGTCGAGGACAAGATCAACGCGATCGCCGTGGACGGAACCCGCCAGGCCTACGTGACCGGCTATTCCGTCTCGGCCCCGTCCGGCGCCGGCGGATTCCCGGCGGCGACCGCCACGTCTCCCCTGGCGATCGGGCCCAATAACGGCGCGAAGGACGTGTTCGTGGCGAAGCTCAGCGCGAACGGAGCGAGCCTGATGTGGCTGGCCTGGATGGGCGGCGCTCTTGACGACGTGGCCAAAGGGATCGCCTTGGATACCTCGAGCCCGAGCACTCCGAAGGTCTTCATCACCGGCGTGACGGCGTCGCCGACCTTCCCCGTCGCCGGACCGGCGATGCAGGCCTGCGCGCCCAACACGGGAACGCTGGCGTTCGTCGTCGAGCTGACGCAGCCGGCTAACATTCCCGCGCCGGTCTATTCGACCTGCTGGGGCGGCGTCTCCGGCATCCTCACCAACAGCGGCAACGGGATCGCCGTGGACTCGACCGGCGCGGCTTATATCACCGGGACGACGTTCGTCAACGGCCCTCTTTTCCCGATCGTCGGGCCGGCCGCGCCGCCTTATACCACCATGGGCGGGGCGTCGGAAGGCGTGTTCGTGATGAAGGTCGCTCCCGCCGGCGCGTCCGTGGCGTACTCGATGTTCCTGGGCACCTCGAACGGGATCACCCGCGGCAATACCATCGCGGTCGACTCCTTGTTCCAGGCGTGGGTCGGCGGCATGACGACCGCGACCACGCTCCCGTCCGTCGGCGGCCATTTCGCGGCCGCGAACGTCGGGACGAGCGACGGGTTCGTCAGCCAGGTCAACGCGGCCGGAACCGCCACGCTCTACGGCACGTACATCAACGGCAACTCCGATCAGGAGGTGACCGCCCTCAAGCTGAACAACGGCGGCGCGCCGGGTTATCACGTGTTCGCGGCCGGCTGGACGGTGTCGCCGACCGACTTCCCCTCGACCGCGTATCTGCTGCTGCCCACGGTGGGGCCGGGCTCTCGCCCCCTCGTCTACCAGAAGGACCTCGTGGGCGCCGACGATCCCTTCATCATCAGGATTAACCCTGCCGCAGGCGGCATTCAGGAAATGGTGTTCGCGACGCACCTGGGCGCCACCGGCGCGGACCGCGCTTACGCCCTGGCGTTGGACGCCAACGACAACTCCTACATCGCCGGCTGGACCCTGTCGTCGGACTGGACGCTCGCGGCCGATCCGGTCACTCCCGGGGCCAACGGCATCAACGTGACCGGGGCCACCACCTCGAACACGACGTCGGGCGGACGCGACGCCTTCGTGGCCGCGATCAACTCGGCCGGCCAGTTCCAGCCCTTCTTCTCCTACCTCGGAGCCACGCCCGGCGGCCAGGAAGCCACCGGGATCGTCATCGACGACCTTCACAACATCTACGTGGCGGGATTCACGGGCTCGGCCATCTTCCCCTTGGTGACCGGCTCGCTCGAAGACAGCTCCACCGCGGCCAAATCGATCAACCGCACCGGCACGGCGGGGGCCTTCGACGGCTTCGTCACGAAGATCGCCCCGGTCCTGCTGCTGGGAGGCGGAGCGGTTCCGCCCACCTGCACGCTCAGCGTCAATCCGGTCAACGGCTACGCGCTCGGCGGCACCTCGGTCACCATCACCGGCACGGGGTTCGTCATCGCGAGCACGAATGCCGTCACGTTCGGCGGGGTGAACGCCGTGAGCTATGAGGTGAACTCTTCGTCCACCGTGATCATCGCGATGGTCCCCCGTCATCCGCTCGGGGGGGCCCTCACGCTCGGGCAGGTGGCCCTTACGGTGACGAACAACCAGGGCTCGTGCTCGACGGCTTACTCGTACGTCGCCTCGCCCGGAACGGGAGCCAGCTGCGGATCCGACGACTACTTCTTCCCTTCGCCGGCCACCGGCTCCAAGGGGAACTTCGCGTACTGCATGGCGCTGCCGGGTACGGTGAGAATCCGCGTCTACAACACGATCGGCGACCTTGCGACCAAGGTGGAAGATCCGAAGGGGAGCGGACAGCAGCTCTCGACCATCAATACCGCCCGGCTCGCTTCGGGCGTCTATCTCTACCTGATGGAGAAAGACTACGGCGGCGGGAACGTCACCCGCACGGGTGCCAAAAAATTCGTCGTGAAGCATTAAGGGGAATTTCATGAAAATATCATCGATCGGTCTGGGAATTCTCTCCGCGGCCCTGCTCTGCGGCGCGGCGTCGGCCGCGGAAACTTACGGCGACGGCGGCCAAGCCTTGCCCCTGCAGCAGTCGGGCGGCACGGCCCGGGCGATGGGCATGGGATCCGCGGTCGTCGCGGTCTCCCAGGGCTCGGCCTCTCTCCTCTGGAACCCGGCCGGCCTGGGCCGGATGGATTCGAAGGAAGTCGGCCTTCACCATAACTCGGGCCTCGGCGGCACCATCCAGGAGATTCTCGTCCTAGGGATGCCCTTGGGCGAGGTCAAAGAGGAGGGGAAAGGCGGTTCGTTGGGCGGCATCGCCGCCTCCCTCGGCTACGTGAACTATGGAAGCTTCGCGGGCGCCGATGAGCTCGGCCAGCGGACCGGCTCCTACCACTCCGGCGATTATTCCGGCAGCCTGGGCTGGGGCAAGGAGCTTCTGCCCGGCCTCTCCGGCGGCGTCGTTCTCAAAGGCAATCATTCCAGCTTCGGCAATAAGACGTTTAAGACCTATTCCACGGACGTGGGGCTCTTATGGAACGTGATTCCTTCCCTCGACCTCGGCGTCGGCTATTCCAACCTCCAGTTCGGCGGCGGCATCGCCGGAGCCACCTTGGCTTCGGGCTGGCGCCTCGGAGCGGGCTGGAACGCGACCAAGCACTGGCTCCTGGCCGCGTCGACGGAGCTGCAGGAGAAGGACGCGATGAAGCGCGTCCAGCTGGGAACCGAGGTTCTGATCGGCAACGTGGAAGAGAAATCCAATGTCCTGGCTCTTCGCGGCGGCTACCAGCTCAGCTTCCCGAACCGGGATCTGGGCGCCTTGGCCGGCATGACCTTGGGCATGGGCTACACGCTCACTCGCTCCATCGTCCTGGACTACGCCCTGCTGCCCGCCGGCGCCCTCGGAGCGTCGCATCGTTTGAGCGTGACCTTCAAGTTCAATTCCCTGGGGAATAAGAGGGGATGACGCTCAAATAGAGAAAGATCGCGTCGGACCGGATCGCGCCCCTGCCCACAAGGCAGGGGCGCTTCGCATTAGCTCTATATCCCGCGGTCGCCGGCCTCGCGAAGTCCGCCATCACTCATGGGCGCCTTGCCGCGCTCGCCGCGACTTGTCGCCCGGTCTGAACCTCGGGGCCGCTATCCTTAAGGATAGCCCCGATCCCGCATCCGTGTGACCTTGGGCGCTCCCGGCCGGCGGCCGCGAACCGTCTTCTCCGTAAAAATCCATCGCGCGTCCGAACGCGACTTCGCGATTCCTCGTCGAGAAAATCCGCTCTTCTCCGTAGTGTCCGCGCGCGTCGAGTAGAACTCCTAATAGTTCGACGCGGACCGCGTGCGTATACTGACCGCATGAACAAAGATCTGGAGACCAAAATGAATTTCATTCCCCGCATGAGCCGTCTGATCGTCGCCGCGACCTTGATGGCCGGGTCGCCGGGCTCGGTGTTCGCGGCGTCGGCGATGGCGCCGGCGTTCACGGGCAAGGGCGGGACCGCGATCCCTCTCGCGGGCGCGAAAGGCCCGAATCTCGCCGCCTACTCCAACCTCCCTCTGTTCTTCGAAAAGAATCACGGGCAGACCGACGCCTCGGTCAAGTTCTTCACCCGCGCCGCCGGCTACAGCCTGTATCTGACGGGGACCGAAGCCGTCATGGTCATGCCCCGCGCGAAAGCCGCCAAGACCAAGGCGGCCGTCGTGGTGCGCATGAAGCTGAAGGGCGCCAACGCCCAAGCCCCGGTCCAGGGCCGGAACATCCTGCCCGGGCATACCAGCTATATGCGCGGCAATGACCGCTCGAAATGGCAGATCGGCGTGGAGCAGTACGCCGAGGTGAAGTTCAGCTCCGTCTATCCCGGCATCGACGTGGTCTATTACGGGAAGATGGGCGATGTCGAGCACGACTTCATCGTGGCGCCGGGCGCGAACCCCGGGCGCATCCTCGTGGGCTTCGAAGGCGCCAAGAGCCTCCGGCTCGATCCCCGGGGCAACCTGATCCTCGGCGTCGAGGACGGAGAGGTGGCCTACCAGGCCCCCACTCTGTTCCAGATGGTCGGCGGCAAGCGGAAGCATGTGAACGGTCGCTTCGTTCTGGCCGGGAAGAACCAGGTCCGCATCGAAGTGGGCGACTACAGCAAGAGCTTGGAACTGGTGATCGAACCCGCGTTGGCCTATTCGAACTTTCTGGGCGGCGCCGGAGCCACGGAGGATCAAGCCTTCGCGATCGCCGTCGATAATGCGGGAAACGCCTATCTGACCGGCACCACCAATTCCGCCGATTTCCCGGTGGGAACCCCTCCTCCCGGGGGATCGCCCATTCAAGCCATCAAGGGTGCCGGCTACGACCTGTTCGTGACCAAGGTCAACCCGGCGGGAACGCAGATTCTGTGGTCGACCTATCTAGGCGGCGCCACCAATGAGGCGGGGCTCGGCATCGTCGTGGGCGGCGCGTCGGGCAAAGCCTACATCACGGGCTCGATCGCCGGAGGCGCAAACCTCCCGGGATCCGTTCCGCTGACCGGCGCGGTCGGAGTCCTGACGGGAATAAACGCTTTCGCGGTGGGCTTCGCGGCCGACGGCAAGTCCACGACTTTCAATGTCACGTTCGGCGGAGACGGCGACGACATCGGCCGTGGAATCGCCATCGATTCGGCCGAGAACATTTACATCACGGGAGAAACCACCACGCTCGCCCTCAATACCTTTCCGACCATGGGCGCCGCCCAGCCCCTCGCCGGCGGCGGCGCGTCCCAGGGGTTCGTGATGAAGTTCAACAGCTCCGGCGTCCAGCAGTTTGGCGCCTACTTGGGCGGCACGGGCTTCACCGTCGGGCGGGCGATCGCCGTCGACGGCCTGAACGGCAGCGTTTATGTCACCGGCAACACCGGGGCCGGTTTCCCCGTTACTTTGGGCGCTTTTAAGGGCACCTACGGCGGAGCCGGCGGCAGCGCGGAAGGCGATGCGTTCGTGGCGAGGATGACGCCCACCGGGACGAGCTACGACTACATGACGTACGTGGGCGGCGCCATCGATGACGAGGGCACCGGCATCGCCGTGGACAGCTTGAAGGACGTCTATATAACGGGATACACGTTTTCCCCGGACTTCCCCGATAACTCGGTCGCCTTTCCCACGGTCGCGGGCCAGGGCGGGGGCCGGACGACCCTGTCGACCGCCCCGGACGCGTTCGTGTTCAAGCTTCGCATCGGCAACGGCGGCGCGCACGCCGACGGCGTGTATGCCACCTTTTTGGGCGGCGGCACCGATGACCGGGGCACCGGCATCACGGTGGACAGCACGTTCCACGCCTATGTGGCCGGAACCACCACCTCCGGAGACTTTCCCAGCGTCGGCGCGAATGCGGGCGCGGGACAGGCTTCGTTCATCGGGACCCCGGAAGCATTCGTGACGGAATTCGATATCACCGGGGGACCGCTCATCCTTTCGACCTGGCTGGGAGGAGTCAATGCGACCAACGGTCAAGGCCTCGCCCTGGATACCGGAAAGAACATCTATGTGACCGGGTTTACGGCTTCAGGCGCCGGGACTTTTCCCCTGGTCGCCGGCGGGTTCCAGCAGCTGCGCGGAACGGGCACGAACACCGCCTTCGTCACCAAGTTCGGCTCGGCTCCGCTGGCCGTTCCGCCGGTGCCGCCGGTGGCGGGGACGTCGGCCTGCAATGACGGCTTCTTCTATCCTTCGCCGGCCACCGGCCCCACGGGGACCTTCTCCTACTGCATGGAATCCGCCGGCGCGGTGAAGATCCGGGTCTACAACGTGATCGGCGATCTCGCGGTCAAGATCGACGACACCAAGCCGGCCGGCGCCCAGTTGTCGACGGTGGACACGGCCCGGCTCGCGTCGGGCGTCTATCTCTACATTTTGGAAAGGGACTATGGCGCCGGCAACAAGGCTCGTTCCCGCGTGAAGAAGTTCGTCGTGAAGCATTAAGGGGAATTTCATGAAAATATCATCGATCGGTCTGGGAATTCTCTTCGCCGGCCTGATCTGCGGCCGGGCGTCCGCCGCGGAAACGACCTACGGCGTCGGCGCTAAGGCCTTGCCCCTTCAGCAGTCGGGCGGGACGGCCCGGGCGATGAGCATGGGGTCCGCGGTCGTCGCGGTCGAGCAGGGCTCGGCGTCCCTGCTCTGGAACCCGGCCGGCCTGAGCAAGATGGAATGCAAGGAGCTCGCGCTCCATCATAACTCGGGTCTCGGGGACACCATGCAGGAGATCTTCGTCTTCGGCATGCCCTTGGGCGACGTCAAAGACGATTGCAAGGGCGGATCGATGGGAGGCATCGCCGCCTCCATCGGCTACGTCAACTATGGAAGCTTCGCCGGCGCGGACGCCCTCGGCCAGCAGACCGGGAACTACAATTCCGGGGATTATTCCGCCAGCGTGGGCTGGGGCAAGGAAATCTTCCCGAACGTCTCCGGAGGCGTCGCGCTGAAGGCCAATCGCTCGACCTTCGCCAGCCAGAGCTACAACACCCTGTCCGCCGACGTGGGGTTGCTGTGGAACGCCACCCCCAAGCTCGACCTCGGAGCCGGCTATTCCAACTTCGGCACCAAGGTCGGCGGGGCGGGTCTGACCTCGGGCCTGCGCTTGGGAGCGGGCTATAAGGTGGACAAGCATTGGCTGCTGGCCGCCTCGAGCGAGCTGCAGAACAAGGCGATGAACCGCCTCCAGCTCGGGACCGAGTACCTGATCGGCGACGTGGACGCGAAAGCCAACGTCCTGGCCGTGCGCGGCGGCTATCAGCTCAGCTTCCCGAACCGGGAGCTGGGCGCTTTGGCCGGGCTGACCTGGGGCTTGGGCTACACGCTCACGCGTTCGATCGCCATCGACTACGCCATGCTGCCCACCGGCGACCTCGGGATCTCGCACCGCTTGAGCGTGACCTACAAGTTCGGCTGCCCGAAAAAACATGAGGCCTCGGTCGCCCGCGCCGTTGCGGCCGCGCCCGCTGCCGCCGTCGCGGCGGCCGAGCCCGTCGTGCTTAAGTCGATCGACCTCGAAGATTCTCATTTCGACTTCGACAGCGCGAAGCTCAAGCCCGAGGGGATGAAGGCTCTTCGGGAGAATATCGCGCTCCTGAAGAACAACCCGAAGGCCCAGGTGCGCGTCGCGGGCTACACCTCGATGAGCGGCACCGCGCAGTACAACCAGCGCTTGAGCGAGCGCCGGGCGTCCGCGGTCCGCGACTTCCTGATCGCGGAAGGCGGCATCAAGCAAAGCCGGATCACGATGATCGGCTACGGCGAGACGCGGCCGAAGAACTACGAAAGGACGCCGGCCCATATCGACACGAGGGCCGCCAAGTCCAACATGCGGGTGCTGTTCGACATCACCGTCCAGTAACCGACGATTCTGTCGGCGGGTCGTCGTCCTTCCCAGGAGCGGACGGCCCGCCGGCTCTCATCTTAACCGACGGAACAAGGAAAAAACATATGAAAACCGGAGCAAGAGCCCTGAGTCTCGCGCTGATCGTCAGCGTCACGACGGTCTGCGCGATGCCGTCCACGGGCTGGGCCATGCTGGCGCCCGCCCAAGGCTCCGCCGCGGCGGACCGGGCGGCCGACATGAAGACGGTGCAGACCGCGCTTGAGTCCAAGATCATACGCGGACGCCTGAAGGCTTTGGGCCTGAGCGAAAAGGAGACCGAGTCCCGTCTGGGCAAGCTCTCCGACCAGCAGGTCCATCGCTTGGCCAAGGACATCGACACGCTGAGCCCGGGCGGAGATTTGGGCGGCATACTGATCATCGTCCTCCTGGTTCTTTTGATCGTCTACGTGATCCACCGCATCTGAACGGGAGGGGAGTATGCGTCCGGCGATCGTCGCTCTTGCGGTTTGCCTGCTGTCCGGCTGCGCGGCGCTGCGACTCTTGCGAGCGCCCGAGGGCCGGCAGGTCCGGCTCGATGTCCCCTTCTTTCCCGACGACACCGACCAATGCGGCCCTTCCGCTCTGGCGAGCGTCCTCGGGTACTGGGGGAAGCCGGCGGCGCCGGCGCAGCTAAGGGAAGAGATTTACCGGGCGAATCTGAAAGGTTCGCTGACCGTCGACCTGCTGCTGGCCGCCGAAAGCCGGGGGCTGTCCGCCGAGATGCTCGACGGCGGCCTCGTCCGGGTGAAGAAGGAGCTGGACGAAGGCCATCCCCTGATCGCCTTCGTCAACGTGGGCTTGCGCGTCTACCCGATCGGCCATTACATGGTCATCACGGGCTACGACGACGGCCGGCGGGTGTTTTTCGCCCATTCGGGCCTGACGCGCGACCAAAAGATCTCTTACGGGAAGTTCGACGGGCAATGGGAGAAGACCAAGCGATGGACATTATTGATCGTGCCTCCGCAGGCGTAAGAAGGCGATTCGCGCCGGTCGCGTTGGCGCTTGCGGGCCTTCTGGCCGCGGGCTGCGTCCATCTGCCCCCGCGGTTGCGCTCCGGCGACGCCCTGGACCCGCAGGAGCACGTCCGCCTGGGGAGCTCCTATGAAGCGCAGGGCCTGCGCGCCGAGGCCGTCGCCCAGTACGAAGCGGCCGTGCGCCGCGACCCGGCCTGCACCGAAGGCTGGCTCGCTCTGGGAAACATCGCCTTCATGGAGGGCCGGTTCGAGTCCGCCGAAACTTCCTTCCGGACCGCGCTGATCGCCGCCCCGCACCACCCGGGCGTCTGCAACAACCTGGCGATGACGATTCTCGCGCGCGGCGGCAGCCTGGCGGAAGCCGAAGCGCTGGCGCGCGACGCGCTCAGCCAGCCCGGCACGCTGCGGCCGTACATTCTGGACACGCTGGCGAACATACAGCTCCGCCAGCGGCGCTACGCCGAAGCCCTGGACCTCGTGGACCAGGCCGAAGCCTCGACGCCGGCGGACGGCGCTCTCGTGCGCGCCCAGTTGAAGACGACGCGCGACAGCATTCAGGCCGCGGCCGGCGTCCGCGAATACGCCCCGGGACAGGTTCCGCGTTAGGAAGACCCATGAAGGAAGCGTCCGAGGCTCACGAGGCGATCAAGCGGGTTCACGTCGTCACCTTCCTGGGCGCTCTCGCCGCCGTCATCGGCGTCGTTTCCTGGATGGTCGGGCCGTACCTCCTGTCCCTGTTTCTCGGCGGAACGATGGCGATGCTCTGCTATCCGGTGTTCCAGTGGCTTCGGGCAAGGTCGTGGAGCCCCCGTTTGGCCGCGAGCGCGGTCACCGCGTTCATGCTGCTGCTGGTCGCCGCACCCCTGGCCGGCTTCTCGTTCCTGGCGGTCAAGCAGGGCGTCGCCGTCGGCCAGGAGATGGCCGATCTCAAGGAGTTCTCTCCGAAGGCGCTGACCGCCGTTCTGAGCCGCTCGAATTTTATCCGGACGGTGATCGGCGATCCGGGAGAGGTCAAAGCGCGCCTCACGAGCGCGATCCAGTCCGCCGGACAGCTCACGACCGCGGCCGTTCTGAAGGTCGGCAAAGGCATCCCGGAATTCCTTCTTCAGCTCGCCTTGGCCCTGATCGCCTTCTTCTTCTTTTTGCTGGACGGCGAGCGGTTCATGGGATGGCTGCTCGGCCTCGGCGTGTTCGACCGGAGCGTGCAGGAGCAGATGGTCGAGTCGTTCCGGGACACCACGGTGTCCGCCGTCCTGGCCGGCCTCGCCGCCGCCGCGTCCCAGTCCGCTCTGATCGTGATCGGGTTCCTCGTCCTGGGCGTGCCCGGCGCGTTCTTGGCCGGGGGCTTGACCTTCATCTTCGCGTGGATACCGGTGCTCGGAAGCGCCCCCGCTTCGCTCGCGGGCCTGCTCTATCTCTACGCGCAGGGCTCGCCGTTCAAGATGGCCTTGATGCTCGCCCTGGCGCTCGGGGCGAGCGTCGTCGACAATATGGTCCCGCCCATGGTCCTTAAGGGCCGGGCCGACATGCACCCGCTGGTGGGGCTCATCGCCATCATCGGCGGCCTCCAGATGTTCGGGATATTGGGCGTCTTCATCGGGCCGATCATGGCGGCGATGCTGATCGCCCTGCTCCGGATCTGGCCGGCCGTCGGGGGCCGGTTCGGGATAACCGCGGCGGCCGGCCGGTGACGCGCCTCCTGGCGTTGTCCGATCGAGCGAAGATGCTCCTGGTCCTCGTGCCCGTGCTCGGGGCGAACGCCCTGTTCGGCGCCGGCATCTACCGGCTCTCCTCGCGGCGGGAAGAGATCAAGCTGGACTACGGCGAGGTCAACAGCATCCGCTACGGCCTTCTGTCCGTGGATTCCTGGAAGGAAAACATCCAGGGCATACTGGCGGGCCAGATCGGAGCGTTCAAGCTTTCGAAGAAGCAGGAAGCCGCCCTGAGCGAACAGATCTCCAAGGCGCTCAATACCCTGATCACGGAAGCGGATAAGATGATCCGCGAGCACCAGAACACCTGGTCCGGCAAGATGCGCAAAGTCGCGGCCTGGGCGTTCGTCAGCATCCCCGAGGTGCGCAAGAAGGTCCCGACGTTCACGGCGGCCATCGTCGCCGAGCTCCAGACGCCCGGCCAAACGCGCAAGTTCAAGAAGATGGCGCAGGGCGGCCTCGACCGCTACGCCGCGAAGGCCGGCGACAGCCCCGCCGACAAGGCTCATCACCGCGCGCTCCTGGAACGGTATCACGCGGCGAATACCGAGGACTTCAACCGCGGCGCGGAGCACGAGATCCGGTCTTTGGAGTCCGGGATCGACGCCTACTGCGCGCTGATGCTCGACAGCGCGCTGGCGTTCCTGTTCGCCTGGTGGCTCGCGCGCGGGAAGATCGACCTGCACAAGCCCTTGTTCACGCTGTCCGCGGCGTTCGGACTCGTGCTGCTCGCGGTCGGCCTCGCCCTGCCGATGATCGATCTCGACGCGCGGATCAAGAGCGTCGATTTCCTCCTGTGGGGCAAGCATCTTCAATTCCGCGACCAGGTCCTGTTCTTTCGCAGCAAGAGCATACTCCAGGTGGTCCGGGTGCTGATCGACACGGGGCAGGCCGACTCGATCGTGGTCGGTTTGTTGCTCCTAATGTTCAGCGTGCTTTTTCCGATCTGCAAATTGATCTCTATGGAAAGGTACATGCGGGGCGGCCTGGAAACCCGAAGGAACAAGCTCGTCAATTTCTTCGCGTTCCGATCGGGCAAATGGTCGATGGCCGACGTCACCGTCGTCGCGATCTTCATCGCTTACATCGGCTTCAAGGGGGTGCTGAATACCCAACTCAAAGGAATCAACATCAAGGCGGCGTACGTCGAGATCATCGCCACCAACGACACGGCCCTTCAGCCCGGGTTCGTCGTGTTCACGGCGTTCGTGCTGTTCGGCTTCGCGCTTTCGGCGATCTTGCGGCGCACGGGGCTGGCGGCGCACACGCGGGCCGCGGACGAACCGGCGGCCCATCAAGGATGAACGGGCGCCGCTTCTGGCGGCGCTCCTCGCCGGCCTGCTCCTGCTCCTTCCCGGGAGCGCCGCCGCGGCGCAAGAGTGCCCCGGCGTCGTCTTCACGGGTCCTTCGGTCGCGCTGACCGCCGTCGAGCGGCGGCTCGTGTGCGGAGATCCCGACAGCGAGGCGTGGCGGGAGGTGCCGTGGGCCCAGGCGCGCCGTTTGCTTAAGGCGTTCCTCCAGCAGCGCGGATATCTGTATCCGGCGTTCACCGTGAAGGACGGGCGCCTGTTCGTGGACCCCGGTAAGATCACCGCGATCAGGCATATCGAGGGCGACAATCTTCCTCCGGGCATCGACCTGAGCAAGCGGCGCCGCGTCGTCGGCGCGGCGCTGACGCCGGAGATGCTCGACACGGTCAAGGCCGCGGTGGCCGGCGAGCTTCAAAACCGGGGGTACGCCTGCCCCGAGGTCGAGATGTCCGCCGATGCGCGCACCGGAACGGTGGTCGCCCGGTTCCCCGGGGGCGCCGTTCACGAGGCGCGTCCGATCGAGGAGCCCTCCATCGAGGGGATCGACTCCGCCATATTCCAGCGCTTCGAGGCTTTTGAGCCCGACCGGCCGATCGACCAACGGCTGTTCACGCTCACCTCGAACCGCATCGTCAGCGAGGCTCTGTTCCTGAACTCCTCGTACGACGTGACCTGCGGGACCGAGGGCGTGCGCATCGTCCACCGCGCGGCCGTGGCGCCGCCGCGGCTGGTTCGCATCGGCATCGGAATCGACACCGAGGGCTTCGCGCGCTTCCGCGCGCGCTGGAATCATTCGCGAATCGGCTGGCGCGCGAGCACCGCCGAGGCGACGCTCTTCGCCTCGAAGCGCGAGCAGTCCGTCGACGCGCGGATGCGCCTCTACCTGAGCCCCTCGTCGCGGGTGTATCTGCTGCCGAGCGCCGCCGCGGCGCGCAGCGACGAGCCGCGCTTCGAGACGGTCTCCTCCATGATCTCGCTGGCGCCGGCGTTCACCTGGGACGACCAGGCCCTGCACCTGGAGTTCAACGCGGGCCCGGCGCTCGAGTACGCCGACACGCGGCGCGGCGTCGGCCCTCAGAACTCGTACTTCCAGAGCTTCAACACCCATGCCGAGGTCACGAGCCATCTGTTCGAGTACTACCTGCGCGAGCCGAGAGTCGGTTTCCGCGCGGAACTCGACACGGCCTCGCGCGTCTCCGAGCTGGCTTCGTCGCTGACCGCGCACCGCTTTCGGCTTGGGACGGAAAAGCTCTGGAACGTCGGCCGGTTCGATCCGCCGCTCGCCGTCCTCGGCCTCCGGGGCTGGGCGGGCACGACCGTCGTCGGCGACCGCGACGTCGCCATGCGGGAGCTGCCGCCCGCGATGCGCTTCTTCATCGGCGGCGACGCGGACTTCCGCGGCGTCGGCCCGGGCGAGCTGAGCGACGAGAGCGGATTCCTGACGGGCGTCTACCAGGGCCTCGAGCTGCGGGCGGGGGACCTCCTGCCCTACAAGTTCCAGCCGCTCGTGTTCCTCGACGCGGCGATGGCGGGGCGCGCGTCGCTGCGCCTGGATCCCGACGTGTACTACGCGCCCGGCTTCGGCGCGCGCTGGTCCACGTTCATCGGAGCATTCCGCGTGACCTTCGCGCGCAGCCTCGTCTGGCGGCGCGACCCGGCCACGGCTCCGGGCCCGCGTCACTGGCAGTTTTTCTTCAGCTACGGGCGGGAATTCTGATGCGGAAATGGGCGAAGCGTCTGGCCGCGGTCGCGAGCGCGCTCCTCGCCGGACTCGTCGTCGCGGGGGCGGTGTTCCTGGCGCTGCCCGGGGCGCTGCTCACGAACCGGACGGCGGGCGCTCTGCTGAGGCATTTCGGCGCGGCCTACGCGCCCCGCTGGTCGAGCCTGCGCTTCTCGGCCGAGGCTATCGCGCGCCGCCGCCATCGCTACGTCCTGAGCGCCTCCGATTTCTGCGTCGGCGACCGTCCGGGCGTGTTCTCGGCCTGCTTCTCCGAGCTCGAGCTGAGCGCCGTCGTGTTCTATTCAAGGCACGGGCCGGTCGTCGAACGGATCGAGCGCCTCGTCGCGGTCTCCAACGACGCGCGCCTGAACCTGCGCCGCCGGGAACCGCGGGCCGGCGCGGGGGGCCTCCCGGCCGCTCTGCTCGCGACGCCGGTGCAGGCGCTGCGCGTCGAGCTGTCCTCGTTCACCGTCACGTCCTCGAAGGCGGTCGTTTTCGGCGCCTTCCGCGCCGTCCTCATGCCCGGCGTCCCTCGGCCTCTGTCCGTCGCGGCCGACGTGCGGATTCAGGGCTCCTCGGGCGCCGGCCGCCTGAAGGCCGATCTGACCGCGGCCACCGATCTGCTTCAGGGCGGGACGCCCACCTTCGTCGACCTCGTCGGCCGCGCGGACCTCGGGCCCCGGGGCCGGGGGCGGGCCGCCTTCCGCGTGCGGCGCGAGCCTTCGGGATATGCCGCCACGGGAAACGCCGAGCTCGCGGCGCCCGGCGGCCCGCTGCGGACTTTCCGGCTCACGGCCTGCGCGGGCTCGGCTCCGCTGCGCCGCGGGGCGGCGCGGCCTTCCGGCGCCGAATTGGCCTGCCGCTATGAGCTGGTGCCGGCCAACCCGCCCGCCGAGCCCTTCCGGTCCGTGAAGTCCTTGACGGGCCGGGTATCGCTGAGCGGCCGCGTCGACGGCCGGCAGTACCAGGCCGCGCTGAAGGCGGACCTCGACCCGATCACGGCCTGGTACGAGATCTCCGGGGACCTCGCGGTCCGGATCGCCGGGCGCGTCGACCGCCCGCTGAAAGACGCCGCGGTGAGCCACGAGATCCGCGCGGCCGCGAAGGTGGCCCGGTTCGAGGACCTCGTCGCCTTTCTGCGCGAGACGAAGTACGCCGTCCCCGCGCCCGTCCACGTCCTGAAAGGCCCGCTGTCGCTCGCGGTCGAGAGCCGCGGCGATCCGCGTTCCGGGCGCGCCGCCGCGCACTACGCGTTCTCTTGCGATCTCGCGGGCACGCGGCAGCGGCTCGTCCTGCGGGCGGCGGGGGACGTGGCCGCCGTGAACGCCTGGACCCCGGCGCGCTCCTTCGAGCACACGGGGGAGCTGATCCTCAAGGAGGTCGCGCTCGAGGTCCCTCGCCTCGACATCGTCCACACGCCGAAGGTCTTCGTCGACAAGCGCATCAAGACGGGCGAGGCGGAGCCGTCTCCGGCGCCGCCGAAGGAGCCCGCGCTCCCGCAGAGCCCCGGGCGGCCGCCCTTTCGCGGGTCCCTCCTGGTGAAAACGGAGAAGCCCCTGATTTTCTTCTCGAACCTCGCGAAGGACCCGGTGCCGCTGGCCCTCGACCTGACCCTGACCTACCCGCCGGCCGCGGTCGCGGGTCGAGCCGCGGTCCAGCGCTTCGACGTGGAGCTGTTCCGCCGCAACGCGACCATCGACCATCTGAACGTCGAACTGTCCTCCGGCTCCAAGTCCGGCGCGCTCGAAGGCCTCGTGCTCTACAAGACGCCCTCCGTGGAGATCCGCATCCTGGTCCTGGGCACGACGGAGAAGCCGCGCATCGAGCTGACGAGCGTCCCGCCGATGAAGCGGGAGGACATCATCGCCCTGCTGATCTTCGGCAAGAACCCCGACGAGCTCGACCCCGAACAGACGGCCTCCGTCAGCAACACCCAGACGGCCTTGGAAAGCCGCGCGTTCGGCCTCGCCTCGCTGTACCTGTTCGGCGCCACGCCGATCGAGCATGTGGGCTACGATTCCGCCACGAGGACGACCACGGTCAAGCTTCGCCTTCCGGGCGGGGTGAACCTCACGCTCGGCAGCGACTTCGATCAGAGCAGGCAGCTGACGGTCCGCAAGCCTTTGGCGCCGCACTGGGCCATCCAGTCGGAGGTCACCGATCAGGGGCAGCAGGGCAAGGCGGCGACGACGTTCCTCGAGTGGTTCAACCGCTATTGAGCGGCCCGCACCGTCATGGTGCCCGTGTCCACCCGGTCCGGCGTTCCTCCGCCCAGCGCCTCGCCTTTTTCCCTCAGCCTCGCGCCGCGTACTTTAACCGGCGCGGCCGGCGGCGGGACCAATTTGGCCAGGAGCTTCTTGCGGGCCTTCTTCCTCGCCTTGGCGACCGGGGCGGCGGGCCGGGGCGGGGCGACGGCGGGCCGCGGCGGCGCGATGACGGGCGCGGGCGGCGCCGGCGGACTTGCGGCCGTCCCTCCTCGATAACTGGCGAGCGCTAAAACCAGCGCCAGGAGGGCGGCGAGCGCCAGCCCCGCGTGCCTGCCGATCAAGCTCATGGTGGTTTTCTCCAGGCCTAAGCGCTACTGAGCGGCCGGCGTCTCCGTGGACTTATCGACCCGGTCCGGGGCCCCGCCGCCCAGGGCTTCGCCTTTGTCCCGCAGCGCCATGCCTCGTATTTTTGGCGGCCTGGCCGGCTTCGCGAGCATTTGAGCCACGAGGATAAAGCCGCCCTTCGTCTCGACCTTGAAAGCCGTGACGGCGGGCACGGACGGCGGAGCGAGGAGCGCGGGCCGCGCGCCCCGGCCTCCTCGGTATTGGGCGGCCGCCAACAGAAGGATCAGCAGGGCGGCGGACGCCAGCGTGCTGTATTTCCGGATGATGTTCATGGTCGTTCCTCCCGGCTCTCATCCATGATACCCGCCGCGCCGCGAAGCCGCAATGCGGACTTCTACGCGTCGCAGCGCGTAGTATTCCTCATTGAGGCTTCGCGGCGCGCGGGCTAGAATCTGTCTTAATGAGATCGCCGCGAGGCCTCGGCGCGCCTTGCTCTGAGGACAAGCCATGTCGACTCGAATCTGGTGGGGGATGCTGGTGAAGACCGTGGCGGATTGGGACGGCGACAACTGCCAGCAAAAGGGGGCGGCGTTGGCGTACTACACGCTGTTCTCGCTCTCGCCGCTGCTTCTCATCGCGATGGCGCTGGCGGGGCTGGCGGTCGGCAACGGCGAAATCCACGATTTCGTGATGGCGCATATCCAGTCGGCGATCGGGCCCGAGAGCGCCCGGACCATCGACGCGGCGATTCTCGCCATCGCCCAGCCCGTGTCGTCGAAGGTCGCGAGCGCCGTCGGCGGCGTCCTTCTCCTTTTGGGCGCCTCCGGCGTGGTCGCGGAGCTCCGCAATTCGCTCAACCAGATCTGGAAGGCCCGCCCGAGGGAGAGCGGCCTCGCGATCCATATCGAGACCCAGCTTCTCTCCCTCGCGTTCGTGCTGGCCGCGGGATTGCTGCTCATCGCGTCCCTGGCCCTGAGCGCGGTCGCGGCGTCGCTTCCGAAATATTTCACGGGGCGAATGTCCCTCCCGGCGTGTGTCCTCCAGAGCGTGAACATGGCCGGCTCATTCTCGCTCATCACGTGCCTTTTCGCGATGATCTACAAGCTGCTGCCCGAGACCAGGATAGCCTGGCACGACGTTTGGACGGGGGCGGCGGTGACCGCGTTCATGCTCACCATCGGCAATTCATTCCTCGGGATATATCTGGGCCGGTTCAGCCGGGCCTCGTCCTACGGCGCGGCGGGAGCGGTGGTGCTGATCCTGGTCTGGACGTATTACTGCGCGCAGATCCTGTACCTGGGAGCGGAGTTCACGCACGTCTACGCGGAGACCCGGGGTTCCAAGAAGTGATTCTCCTCGCCCCGGGCGCGCCGCGCCAGCAAGGCGTAACCGAGCAGCGCCCAGATGATCTCCCGCGTGCGGCGAAGCAGCGCGAAGGTGAGCCCGGCGGCTCCCGGCAGGCCGACGGCGGTGAATGCCAGGATCTTGCCGCCCTCCTGGCTCCCGGCCCGGGCCGGCAGAAAGAAGATCACGCCGTCGATGAAGACGCCCAGGGCATGGATCGCCAGCGCCTGCGGCCAGCCGAACGCGACGCCCATTAATCTCAGAGCGACGAATATCTCCGCCGCGCTGACGGCCCACCCGCACGCGAAGTACGCGGTCGAGAGGGCGAGATCGCCGGGACGGCTCCTCATGACTTCCCTCAGGCTTTCGTCCAAGGCCGTGACCTGGCGCTCGCGGTCGAGCAGATATTGGATGCGGATGTGGATGCGTCTCAGGACGGCGCTCAGGAAGACGAACACGCCTTGGGTCAGGATCAGCGCGAAAACACAGACGATGACAAGGCTCATGCCCATGACGGCCCAGACGGCCGGGCGCAGGTTCGCCGGGACCGGGGTCGCCGCGAGCGCCAAGGCCGAGCCGGCCATGACGAGGAGAAACTGAGCGGCGCACTGCGCGGAGTTGGCGGTCGCGACCGCGACCACGCTGTCGGAGAGCGAACCGCGGCTCATCAAGCCCCTCGCCAAGATGGCGTTGCCGCCCAGCGAGGCGGTCGGAAGCAGGTAGTTGACCGCGTCGGCCTCCAGTATGAGGCGGAAGATCTCCGGAAAGGGCGTCTGGCGCTCCTCCTTCGCCAGGAGCTGTCTCAGGCCGAGCGCGTTGGCGAGCTTCGCGAGGCCTTCGATCAGCATCATGATCGGAATGGCGGGCCAGACGCTCGCCAGGTCGTGCAGGGTCTCGCGCGTCCCGTAATGACGGAGGATGAGCGCGAAGAGGAGCCCGCCGAACGCCAGCAGCAGCCACTTGAGAGGTCCGGCGGCCCGGTCGGAGTTGCTCATGGGGTGCATGCCTGATTATCATCATAACGCCGGTCGCCCGCCCGCACAATGCGGACTTCTACTCGGCATCCCGCGTATAACTCCGTTTGCCCCGACGGCCGGCCCGCGGCCGAGGCCGCTCCGCATTACTCCCCTGCCGCGTGCGTACTATTCCTGATTTCGCCCGATCGAGAGGCGGAATAGAATAGGCTTATGAATGAGAATTTACGCTCAACGGCTCCCGGCGAACGCTGGTCCATAGTCCTTTCTGGAGGGGAGGGCGAGCGCCTTCGTCCCTGGATGGAGCGGGTTCACGGACAGTCCCGTCCGAAGCAGTACTGCTCCTTCCTGGGGCAAAGGTCCATGCTGGAGCACGCTCTCGATCGCGCCGCGGCCGCATCCGGCACGAAGCGAATCGTCACCGTGATCGGGGCCGGCCATTCGCGTTACGCGTCCGAATCCGTCGCCTGCTTCCCCGGGCGCGTCATCGAACAGCCGGTCAACCGGGATACCGCTCCGGGAATCTTCCTGCCCCTGACTTACATCATGGCCGAAGATCCGGATGCCACCGTCGCCATCTTCCCGTCGGACCATTACATCGCTCCCAACGCATTGTTCAACGCTCACGTGGAGAGGGCATACCTTCTCGCCGAGCGTCTCGAGAACAAGATCGTCCTGTTCGGCGCCGTTCCCGACCGTCCGGAGCCGGATTACGGCTGGATCCAGCCGGAGCACGAGCTGCGGGCGGGAGCCGGCCCCGGAGTCTGGTCGGTTCGGAAATTTCATGAAAAGCCCGGGGCGGACGAGGCCGCCGGATATTACCGCGACGGCTGCCTGTGGAACACCTTCATCATGTTCGCCAAGGCCAAGACGCTCTGGACCCTCGCCGGCGAAAGGATCCCCGAGATCCGGGGCCGCTTCGAAGTCCTTCTGCGGGCCGCCGGCACCGGCCGTGAGGCCTCGATCCTTGCCGACATCTATGGGGATATGAAGCCGGTGAACTTCTCGACCCGGATACTGGAAGCCTGCGCCGACCGGACGCTCGTGGTGACGCTCGACGGCGTGGATTGGAGCGATTGGGGGCGACCGGAGCGCATCGAGGAGACCCTTCTCAAAGCGGGCCGGTCCATGACCGCGGCCTTCAGCCGCCCCGCAAGCGGCGCCCGGTTCGATCTGGCGCTGTCCCGCTAGGGCGCGTTTTCCTTGGCTTGCTTCGCCGCGACCCAGGCGTCCGCGTCGCGGATGTCGTGCGCTAGCTCGTTGGCGATCTGGCCCGCCTCGGGGGCCGTCGTGCCGGCGCTCATCACCTCGTAGGCGGCTTCGGTCTTCTGGTCGCGGGCGCGAGCCTTGGAATCGTCGCTGTCGTCTCCGGGCATGTCCACGCCGAGCTCCTCGATGATCATCTGCAGCCCTGCCGCGATCGGCAGGGCCAGCAGGGCGCCGATCATGCCGAGAAGAATCCCGCCGGCGATCAGGGCGAGGACCACGGCGGCCGGCGAGAGCCTCAGCGCGTTCCCGTAGACTTTCGGGACGAGCACCTTGTTCTCGAACTCCTGATAGATGAACATCGAGACCATCACGACGATGCCCGTGGTCTGACCGTGCCCCAGAGCGGTGAGGACGACCGGTATGGCGGCCAGGAGGCCGCCGACGAAGGGAAGGACGTCCATCAG
>JAQTNG010000011.1:0-19953 GCA_028714015.1 Elusimicrobiota bacterium
CAAGATCCGCAACGCCCTGCTGCTGTCGGCGCTGGCCGCCGGCCTGATCTACCCCTTCCAGAACCTCGCGATGCCGCTGATCGCCGCGTCGCTCGGCGCCAAGGCCCTGATCTACGGCCAGCTGCTCGGCGCGTTCTTCTTCGGCCAGCTGCTCTCCAACGTGATCATCGCGCGCCTGCCCGAGGTGCGCATCCCTCTGATCAACAAGAAGATCCCCGCCGAGAAGCTGATGCAGGCGGGCGTGCTGGCGCTGGCCGCGATCTGGGCCGGCGTGCGCCTGTTCCCGGGCAGCCTGCTGGCCGCCGCCGGGGCCGTCGCGGTCGGCATGGCCGTGATCGCCGTGACCTCGCGCCTGACCAACCGCGGCTGGATCAAGTTCTACGGCGTCGGCCTGATGGCCGCGATCGGCGTGGCCCTGTCCTGGGGCTTCTACCCCGGCATCTTCGCGAGCGTGATGCTGCTGGGCCTGTTCGTCGGCCCGTTCGTCTCGGCGATCAACGCCTACATCAGCGGCAACTCGGACCCGAAGATGGTCGCGCAGACCTTCGGCGTGAGCAGCTCGCTGTTCAACGCGCTGACCTCCTTCGGCTACGGCCTGATGGCGGCGAGCACGAAGTCGTACGGCAACCCGGCCTTCCCCGGCGCGCTGACGCCGATCATCGTGGTCTACATCGCCGCGGCGGTCCTGTTCTTCTTCGCTCCGCGCTGGCTGCCGGGCCTGCCGGATAAGAGCCTGCGCTCGCCCGAACCTAAAAAGCCCGCCGCGTAATCCGGTATAATCCGCGCCATGCCCGCCCCCAAGGTCGCGTCCATCGACTTCGCGCCGCCCGCGGATTCCTCCTCGGGCGACTGCGACCTGACGGTCGCCTTCGAGGGCGGAGGGGGCTCCACGTTCAAGGTCGCGACCTATGACCGCGCCGAGGCGTGGATGGCCGGGGCCAAGTCCAAGGCGTGGTGGTCCGAGCCCGTGCTGTTCGTGTCGAGCCTCGATCACGCGACCGTCCGCGCCGCGGTCGAGGCGATGGCCGCCGAGATGGGCGGCTACTGGCTGCGCTACTACCACCGGAGAAGACGGTGACGCCGGTCTCCAGCGCCGTCGGCCACATCGAGCTCACGCACCTGACCGATCCCTCGCGTCCCGAGCACTCGAGCGGCGTCATCGAGGTCTACTTGAAGGACGGCCGGCAGTTCACGCTGCTGGCCGCGACCCCGTCCTGGTTTAAGGACGAGCTGGTACGACTAAGACTCAAGTTCTACTACGGCCCGGCCGTGCTGTTTCTCAAGAAGATGGACCTCGCCGCCGCGCGCAAGGCCGCCAAGGACATGATGGCCGAGAACGAGCAGCTGCTCGTGCGCTACGACACGCCGCGGCGCACGCTCCCCGACATACTCGCCGCCTTCCGCTCCGCGCACCCTTAAGCCGAAAAAAATAGGTGTCAGGCCTAATGGTAATGACAGTATTTTATAAGGGGTCCCGCTCGTACTGTCATTACCGTTAGGCCTGACACCTTGATTCAGGCTGCGACTATGGGCCCAGCGTTTCACGGGCCGCTTGCCGACGAGAAACTGGGTCATTGGGCCCCTGCCCGCTTTCGGCCGAGTTGATAGTATCCGGCCATGAAACGATTTATCGCGGCGGCCGTCTCTCTGTCTCTCGTTCTCGTCTCGGCGCCGCTTCCGGCCTGGTCCCAGGTCTCCTCCGCGATGACGGGCGCCGCCACGGGCGTTTCGGGCTCCGCCGCCGGCGCGGCCGCGGCCTCCGCGATTGCGCCGCTGTCCATGCCGGCGATGAGCCTCACGGCCCCGGCCCTCAGCGGCGCCCTGTCCGCGCCGACGGCCAACGCCCCGATACCGGCCGGCCTCCAGCGCGCTCCGATTTCCGCTGCCTCTCCCGTTGAAGCGCGCCCCGCTCTTGCGATCGCCGTGCCGCTCGGTCCCCTTTCAGCGGCGAGCGGAAGGGGAGCTTCCTCGCCTTACGGCTCGGCCGCCGCCCTTAACCCGGTCGCGGCCGACGCGGTCAGCCTGGCCGCGGCCCGCGTCGACGTCGCCGAGGCCGCCGTCGCGATCGCGAAGGGTCCCGTCTCCGGCTCCCGCTCCGCCGCCGCGCGCATGATGGACCGCCTGCTCGGCCTCGAGGAAGCGGGCGAGCGCGAGCCGATCGTCGAAGGCCTCCCGCCGGCCGGCATACTGTCAGGTCCGTCTCTAACGGCGTTTGGAAAGGACGCTTCCTCGCTTCATGGCTCGGCCGCCGTCCCGTCGCCTACCGCGCTCGACGACGCGCCGCGCCGCTCGAAGATCGGCGGCGCGATCCGGATGGCCGCGACCTTCGCCGCCGGCGCGGGCTTGGCGATCGGCCTGCAGATCGCGGCCGTGGCCCTGCTGCCCGCCGTGTTCGGCGTGGTGCCCGTCGCGGCCGTCTGGGCCGTCAGCTCGGGCGTCCTTCTCTTCCCGCTCGCGCTGTACGCGCGCTACCGCCTCGCCAAGCGTGACTCCCCGCGCCTGAACACGGTCAAGACGATCCTCGACTTCGCCCTCGGCGCGTTCGCCGGCGCGGCCGCCATCGCCATGCCGAGCCTCGGCGTGGTCCTCACCAGCGCCGGTCTTCTGACCGCCGCCCTGCCGCTCGCCGCCGTCGCCGCCGGGCGCTGGTTCGGCGGCTCGTCGCTCGCGGACTCCGTGATGACCTGGGCCGCGCTCGGCGTGACGCCGGCCTTGGTCGGCGTCGCCTCCGCGGCCGGCCTCATCGGCCTCGCGCCGATCATCGGCCTCATGGCCCTGCCCGCGATGACGACGATCGCCTTCTTCCTCGGCCGCCTGATTCATTCCGCCGAGACCGGCGCGCCCTTCGGGGTCCCGGGCGGCCTGCAGAAGATCCGCTTCCCGTCCTTCCAGTGGGTCATGATCGGCGTCGTGTTCGGCCTTCTGACCGGTTTCGGCGCGATTCACACGAACATCGCCTTCCTCGCCTGGAACCTCCTCGGCTCTCGCGAGATCAAGTGGAACAAGGACGGCTCCCTCCTTAAGAAGCTGTCCGGCCTGTTCCTGAACTTCGACGTTCTCTACCTGGGATTGCTGGCGTTCACGGCCGTCACCGCCTTCACCAGCCCGCTGACCTTCCTCGTCATCGCGTTCTCCGGCGAGCGCGCCGCGGTCTGGACAGAGCGCCTGCTCTCGAGAATTCTCCCGAAGTCGGCGGCGGCGCCGTCGACGAAGGCGGCCCCGGTCGCGGACCCGGACCTGCTCGCCGACCGTCCTCCGAAGTGGCCCGCGTTCCACTACATGGCCAAGACCGCCCTCCTGCTCGGCGCGATGGCCGCGACCGGCGTCCTCCTCTCGTTCACCGTGTTCGGCGTCACGAGCCTGCTGACCAACCTCGCCGTCGCCTCCGTCCTCGCGTTCATCCCGTTCTTCTTCGCGAAGAAGATCATCAAGCTCGTGATGAAGGCCCAGCCCACGACGAAGGAGCAGGACCCCGAGTTCTTCGAGATCATGGAAGGCCTGCGCGACAAGATCAACGCGGATCGCCGCGCCAAGGGCAAGAAGGAGATCCCGATGCCCGAGATGGTCATCGACCCGATGGAGGCCCCGAACGCCTACGCGACCGGCCGCAGCCCGATGGCCGCGATGGTCGGCGTGACCAAGGGTATAAAAGCGATGACCCTGGAACCTGAAATCGTCCGCGACGGCGTGGTGCGCCTCATCGCGTCGTCCGACGCGGGCACCAAGGAGTTCAAGGTCTTCCGCCGCGCGATCGCAGGCTCGGTCACCGGCGTCCCCGCCGACGCGACGCCGTCGCAGGTCGCGGCCGCGGTCCTCAAGGCCGACCGCTCGGAGCTCAAGGCGCTGGGCGTGCGCATGCTTCGCGGCGTCCTGTCCCACGAGTTCTCGCACGTGATGGACCGTCACATGCTGTCGGGCTCGATCGGGGGTGCCATGGCCTCCGGCGTCGCGTTCGCGTCCTACGGCGTGATGTGGGCCGTCGGCCACGCGCAGATCCTCGTCAAGAAGGTTTTCGGCATGGGCCCGAAGACGGCGGCGCCGGACGAGCCGTCGCTGCGCTCCGAAGGCGCGGGCATGAAGACCGAGGCCCTCGATCCGATCTCGACGGGCATCATCATCAAGTCTCTGCCCGTCCTGCTGCGCATGTTCGCGGCGCTGTGGGCGCCCGTGGTGCTCCAGATCCTCCAGATGGCGTCCTCGCGCAACAACGAGGGCATGGCCGACGAGGACGGCGCGCTGCTCAGCGAGGATCCGGAATCCCTCGCGCTGGCGCTCGGCCTCCTGACGACCTGGCGGCCGGCGGCGGGCTTCCGCCTTCCGGGCGCCGCGGTCCCGCGCGCGGCCTCGATGCAGCACATCATGATCGTCAACCCGCTCGAGCAGCTCGAGAACGCGGGCGCGCTTCCCAGGACCTCGGCTTCCGGCGGGCCGACGCGCGCCGACGACCTGATCTTCGAGCTCTTCATCACGCACCCGAACACCGGCGTGCGCATCCGCAAGCTTTACGACATGTCCGAGGCGAACCGGGGCCTGCGGCCTTCCAAAGCCCGGCCTCCGGAAGAAGGAGGAGGGGGGGACCCGCGGGTCTCCTTCGTGCCTCACGCCGGCGCCGCCTCCGAGAACATCGGAGGCGGTCTTCTTCGGGGCGCATGGGCCAAGCTGAAGAGCTCCCTGCGCGTGCTCCCCGATGAAGGCCGCAACCGCCAGTTCTGGATCTACACCGCGGGCCAGGCGCTCATGCTGCTCGGCGGCAACTTCCATTACACGGCGCTGCCCAGCCTCGTCGCGCCGGCGAAAGAAGACGCGGCCAAGCTCGGCTACAACCGCGCGATCAACTGGGGCGCTCAGGCCGGGGCCTCGCTCGCCACCGGGCCGCTGGTCGACCGCACTTCGACCCAGAAGGTCATCATATGGACCAATCTCGGACGCTCGGTGCTGATGCTGCTGGTCCCGGTCCTCTTCTTCCAGGGCTTCCTCGGCTTCGGCGTCTTCGCGGGCCTGATCGCGGCCGCGGGGTTCCTTCAGATGGCCGGCACGACCGCGGGCTCGGTCGCCTTCAACCGGATACTGGCGGGCGACGTCGCCCACTACAATCGCGCCAACGCGGTCTCGACGATCGTGATGAACGTCGTCGGCGTGGTCGGGCCGCTTCTGGCGGGCGCTTTCATCGCGACGGTCAGCGCGCACTTCGGCCTTCTCAGCGGCAACGCCATGTCCTACGCGGTGTACGGCGTCCTGCTGCTCGCCGCCGCGGTCGGCTACGGGCTCTTTCTCAAGCTGCCGCGCGACGAGATGATGGCGGCGCGCCGGGAGCTCTCCGACGCGCTCAAGGCCGACGGCGTCGGGCCCGTGGGCTTCGCGGGCGTGACGGGAGGGGAGTCTCAGGGCCGCCCGGCGATCTTCGTCGAGGTGAACGGGGATCCCTCGCTGGCCGTCGTGCCTTCCACTTTCGGCGGCTTCCCGGTCGTGGCCGTCGCGCGCCGCCGCGTCTTCAACGAGGTCATCCAGGGCTTCAAGACGATCTGGGCCGACCGCTTCCTGCGCCTGTACCTGCTCACGACGACGGCCGCGGTCATGTCGGGCGACGCGCTGCTGTTCGCGGCCCTGCCCCGCTTCATCGCGGACGTGCTTCACGCCGGTCCGGGCTCCTTCGGGCTCTTCCTCGCGGCGGCGGCTCTGGGCTCCGGCATCGGTTCCGGCCTGATGGCCTTCGCGCGAGACCCCGAGCAGATGGCGCTGGCGCCCTCGGCGCGCGTGTTCCGCTCGGAGCTGTCGGCCCGCGAGGCTGCGCTGGACGAGGCCGCCCTCGACGCGGCTTCCGCCGCGCTGCGCGGCGCCTTGCCCGCGGTGCTGGCCCGCTATAAAACGGAATGGGCGAAAGGCGGGGGGGAGATCGCCGGCGAGAGGTTCGGCGCCGACCTCGTCGCCGAGGGCGCGCGCGCGGTGGGTCTCGCCCTCGGCCGTTCCGAGGCCGAGGCCCTCGCTCTGATCGAGGCGACGAGCGCTTCGAGCGACCTGCGCGCTTGGGCCTCGCTGCGCGGCGCCAAGCTCCTCGCCCGCGCTCACACCGACGCGGCGACGGGCATGAACCGCCTCGAACGCCAGGGCAAGTGGAGCTCCTGGCTGCACGCCCTGTCGTGGCTCGCTTACGGCGCGCTGTTCTTCTCGGGCAATCTGCATCTGGCCGCGGCCTTGATGCTGCTGTCCGCGCTGCTCGGCGCGCCCGGGATCGTGGTCTGGTCGAGCCTCACGACCAAGGTGGTTTCCGGCTCCTACCACGAAAGTCAGGGCAAGATCTACTCGGCGATGTACTTCTACCAGCTGATCGTCGCCGTCGTCGGCGTGCTGCTCGTCGGCTGGATGATGGCCGCGGTGCCCACGATGACGGCGCTGATGATCACGGGCGGCGTCATGGTCCTGTGCGCCTTCTTCGACTTCCTGTCGCCCGCGCTGATCTTCCCGATCAATCGCAAGCGGTGACGACTCTCGCCGGCGCGGGTTCGCCGGAACTGTTTCCGGAAACAGTTCGTCTTTGATCCGACGGTCCTCCTGAAAACGAGCGCATTTACCTCGACACATCGCCCCCCGAGCTAAAGGGCTGATCCGCCGCTAGGTCCTCCGGACGGCGTCAGGCCCACCTTTAGAGTCCTATGGCCTCTCGTTTATTGGGACCAATGCCAGGGCCTAGTTGGGACCTATGACCCGCCTGGGAAACCGGTTCGGGCGTTATAATCGAATCAGACGCCGCCAGGAGACTAATCCGATGAAGCGCTTTCGATCTTTAATCGCCCTTACGCTCTCGCTCGCCCTCGTCGTTCTGTCCCCGGGCTCGAGCGCTTACCACGCCGCCGCGCAGACGATGGGCGCCTCCGTCGGCGGCTCCGCCTCCGCCGGCGTCACCGGCGTCGCCGGCGCGAACCTCGGGCGCAGCTCGGGCGTCAACGCGATCCCCGCTTTGTCTCCGTCGGCGCTGACGCTTTCCTCCGTCCTCTCCGCTCCTTCGATCACCCCGTCCGCGCTGCGCAACGCCGCCGTCATCCCCGCCGCCTCCGCCGTCTCGCCCGTCGCCGCGATGACGCCCGCCGCTCTGAAGGCGATCGCGCCCGTCTCCGCCGCGAAGGCCTTGACCCCCGCCGCGAAGACGATCGCCGCGGCCGTCCAGTCGCTCAAGACCGCCGTGGCCGGCCCGTCCGCCGAATCGAAGTCCGCGGAGATGCAGGCCGCCGACGCGCGCCTCCAGTTCGACGGCTCCTCCGCGAAGAAGGATTCCGGCAAGGGCATGCCCGACCGGGACGTCGACGAGAACGGCAATCCCTCCAAGGACGGCGGCACCGACGAGATCGGCAATCCGCGCCGCACCGGCGGCGAGGGCGGTCCCGACGACCGCTCCGACCCCGACCAGGGCGGCCGCGGCGGCAACGACGGACTGTTCGGCGCCCTCCGCCAGGGCCGCTTGAACGCCTCGGCGATCGGCGACAAGGCGACCCTCTCCCTGCGCTCCGCGAAGAAGGACTCCGGCAAGGGCATGCCCGACCAGGGCGTGGACGAGAACGGCAATCCCTCCCGGGACGGCGGCATCGACGAGATCGGCAACCCGCGCCGCACCGGCGGCGAGGGCGGTCCCGACGACCGCTCCGACCCCGACCAGAGCGATCGCGGCGGCAACGGCGGCGGCCTTTTCGGACTGTTCGGCATCGGCCTGCTCGGCGGCACGGCGCTGACGGTCGCGGGCCTGTCCTTCGGCTCGATCGCGATGTTCCCGATGATCATCTTGTCGCTGGTGCTCCACGAGATCGGCCACGCGCGCATGGCCGACAAGCTCGGCGACCCGACGGCCCGCCTGCAGAACCGCGCTTCCTTCAATCCTCTTCATTGGAAGACGCACATCGATCCGATCTGGACCTTGCTGGTCCCCGCGGTCACCTTCCTCACGATGGGCATGATCTTCGGCGGCGCCCGGCCCGTGCCGGTCGAGCCCCGCTACTTCAAGAACCCGGTCAAGGGCATGGCGCTCGTCGCCCTGGCCGGACCGGCCGTCAACCTGGGCCTGGCCGTCGCGGGCGCGCTCGCCGTCACCGGCGCGATGGCCGCGGGCCTCGGCGCGGGCGTCGTCGCGATGCTCGGCATGTTCGTGTTCCTGAACGTCCTGCTCGCGGTCTTCAACCTGATCCCGCTGCCTCCCTTGGACGGCAGCCACATGCTCAAGGCCTTCCTCCCTGATCGGGCCCGCGCGGCGATGGACTCCTTCGTGGAGCGCATGGGCCCGATGGGCGTGATGCTCCCCATGATCGTCCTCTTCGCCCTCGCCGGCGGCGCGATCGTGGGGGCTTCGATGTTCGTCGCGAAGCTTCTGATCGGCGGCGTGATGAGCGTCGCCGGAGTGCACCTGGCCGGAGCCTTCCTGCCGGCCGTGGCGGCCCTCGGCCTGGCGGTCGGCCAGATCGGCGCCGGCAAGCCCGCCGGCCAGGCCGCGGCGCAGGAAGCCCCGGCGCCCGGGCCGTCCGGCCCGTCGAAGGGCGGCGCCGCTTCCAACGGCGGCAACGGCCCCGTGGACCTGATCGTGATGTTCGGCGAGAAGCAGACCAAGCTCCACGACGCGCACATCTCCAACGTGGACGTGAACCTGCCCGCCGGCGTCGAGCAGTACACGCGCCTGCAGCAGGCGATGCTGGCCCAGCTCGAGACCGCCGGCCTCGACTCCGCCGCCCTCGAGCCTTATAAGGGAACCCCGCTCGCGACCTACGCGCGCATCAACGCCGCCACGATCCGCGTGGACGGCGCCTCCGCCGCCGAGTTCACGAAATCGATGGCCGCGCGCGGCTTCACGGTCTACCCGAACGCCGAGCGCAAGATCATCCGCCCCGTGCCCGTCTCGCCCGAGGACATGGACCCCGCGGCGCGCAACGCCGTTACGATGGACGAGAACCTGAAGATCGTGAAGGCCGACACCGTCCAGGCCGAGGCCGAGAAGATGTGGGGCAAGCCCGAGCTCGGCTTCTGGTCCGGCCTGTGGGCGAAGGTCTTCAAGACCGAGGCGCCCCAGCCCAAGTTCGGCGTCATCGATTCCGGCGCCGACCTCTCGCACCCCTTGCTCAAGCGCGTCAAGGAGGTCAAGAACATGACCTCCGGCGCGAACGTCGACGACATCGGCCACGGCTCGTGGGTGACCTCGACCGTCCTGCACATGGCGCCGTGGTCGCGCAACACGACGCACTACAAGACCTTCCTGAACGGCAGCGCGACCCTCGACGATATCCTCAAGTCCCTGACCCAGGCCGGCAACGACGGCAACCTCGTCATCTCCAACTCGTGGGGCGACGACGAGGGCGACCCGAAAGGCCCCGACGCCCAGCTCGTGCTGAAGCTGGCGCAGGAAGGCCACATCATGGTCTTCGCGGCCGGCAACGCGGGCAAGGGCCCGAACACCATCGGCGCTCCCGCCATCGTCACCTACAAGGACCCGACGACGGGCGCTATCCGCGTCATGTCGGTCGCGGCCGCGGGCCGCGACAAGAAGATCGCCTACTTCTCCTCGCGCGGCCCCGGCTCGCCCAAGACCGCGAAGGACCCGAGCTATAAAGACCACCGCCCCGACCTGACGGCCGTCGGCTACAACATCGAAGGCGCCTGGCCCGCCGCTCTCGGCGACGCCGACCGCACGGACGGCGAGAAGGGCCCCGTGAAGGCCATCTCCGGGACCTCGATGTCCACCCCCGGCGTAGCGGGCGCCTTGATGCTGCTCGCGATGATGTTCGGCGTGACCGAGACGGGCGCGAAGCTCGACGCGATCGTCAACGCCGTCATGTCCACGCTCGAGAAGACCGGACAGGGCGCCGACGCGGAAGGCGAAGGCTTCATGAACGTGGAAGCCGCGTACCAGAAGCTCAAGACTTTGTTCCGGAGCAAGCCGTGAAGGCGAAGGAGTCCGCCGTCGAGACTCCGGCTTACCGTGCCGCCGGCACGATCAAGCGCTTGATTCTAAATGCGACCGGCGCCGCCCCCAAACCTTAACGGAGATCGTGCCATGACCGCTTCACCGATGTTCATCATCGAAGACGACGACCACTTCCGCGAGACCTTCATCGACGTCATGTCCCTGAGAGGCATCGAGGTGACGGGCGCCCGCACGGGCGACGAGGCGATCAAGGCTCTCAAGCAGAGCCAGCCCTCGATCATCATCATGGACGTCCAGCTGCCGGACGTGCACGGCTTCGACCTGTGCCGCAAGGTCAAGCGCCTCGACAACCAGAAGGACACCCCGGTCATATTCGTTTCCGCCTCCACGCAGTACGCGGACCCGCGCGACCGCGTCGAGGGCCTCCTCGCCGGCGCCGACCAGTTCCTGCCCAAGCCGATCACCGTCGAGAAGCTCTGGGGCGAGATCGAGCTCGTACTCAACAGCCACGCCAAACACAACTAAAACCGCGTCCTTTAAAATACTGTCCTAAAAGGTGTCAGGCCTGCCGTTCGGACAGTATTCAAGAAAAGAGCCCGCGGGAGAAATCCCGCGAGCTCTTTCTTTTAACGGCTGAGACTCTTCTTTTCCGGGGTCAGACCCCCCGTTGTTGCGTAACTCCCATCGGTGAGAGTCCGGCGACTGTTTCCGGAAACAGTCGCCCCGAATAATGTCCGGTCGGCAGGCCTGACACCGATTAGGACAGTCTTAAGCGATCGTGACTTTCTTGTCCAGGTACACGTCCTGGATCGCGTTGAGGATGCCGACGCCGTCCTTCATCGGGCGCTGGAACGCCTTGCGTCCGGAGATGAGGCCCATGCCGCCCGCGCGCTTGTTGATCACGGCCGTCTTCACGGCTTCTCCCAGATCGGAGGCCCCGGAGGAAGCTCCGCCGGAGTTGATCAGGCCGGCGCGGCCCATGTAGCAGTTGGCCACCTGCCAGCGGGTCAGGTCGATCGGGTTGTCGGTCGTGAGCTTCTCGTAGACGAGCTTGCTCGTCTTGCCGAAGCCCTTGATCGCGTTGTAGCCGCCGTTGTTCTCGGGCAGCTTCTGCTTGATGATGTCCGCCTGGATGGTGACTCCGAGGTGGTTGGCCTGGCCCGTGAGGTCGGCCGAGACGTGGTAGTCCTTCTCCGCGGTCTTGAACGCGTTGTTGCGCACGTAGCACCACAGTATGGTCGCCATGCCCATGGAGTGGGCGGCCTCGAACGCCTGGGAGACCTCCCAGATCTGGCGGCGGGACTCCGCCGAGCCGAAGTACACGGTGGCGCCGACGGCGGTGCAGCCCATGTTGTAGGCCTGCTTCATGCTGCCGTACATCGTCTGGTCGTACGTGTTCGGGTAGCTCAGCAGCTCGCTGTGGTTGAACTTGAGGATGAACGGGATCTTGTGCGCGTACTTGCGCGCGACCGCGCCCAGCACGCCGAGCGTGGAGGCCACGCCGTTGGCGCCGCCCTCGATCGCGAGCTTGACGATGTTCTCCGGGTCGAAGTAGGCCGGGTTCGGGGCGAAGGACGCCGCGGCCGAGTGCTCGATGCCCTGGTCGACGGGAAGGATGGACACGTAGCCCGTTCCCGCGAGGCGGCCGTGGTTGTAGAGGCTTTGAAGCGACTTGAGGACCGGAGTGGGCCGGTCGGAGAGGGCGAAGAGCCGGTCGACGGAATCGGGGCCCGGGATGTGGATCATTTCCTTGGGGATGCCGACGCATTTATGCTCGAGGAGCTTGGCGTCGGCTCCGAGCAGCTGCTCTATGTTCGTGGTCATTTTGGCGAGTCTCCTTTGGTCGAAAAGCGGGTTTATTATACGAAATGGCCCGAACGCGGGTCATTGGCGATCTATGCAACGAATGAGCCTGAGGCGGGATCGGGCGCCGCGATCGATGTGGCCCCCGCCGTTCCGGGTTTGCTAATGTTAGTCGAATTCATCCGCCGCAACACAGGAGTCGCCAAGCGTGAAGAACTACTTCTCTATCGCCGCCGCCGTCGTTCTCGCCTCTTTGCTCGCCCCCCGCGCGTCGTTCGCGGCGGAGGACGGCCAGCTGTGGGAGGTGACCTCCAAAATGGATATGCCCGATATGCCCGCGGGGATGATGGGGGCGATGGGCGGGCGCACCACCCAGGTGTGCCGCGGCGAGGACGAGCGCGAGGCCGTCACCAAGAACAAGGAGATGAAGGAGTGCGAGACCAGCGATTTCAAGCAGACGGCCACGACCGTCTCGATGTCCTTCAAGTGCAAGGAGAACCGCTCGGGCAAGATGGAGTTCACCTACAATAAGGCGCATACGGAATATAAAGGCACGATGCACATGAAGGACGGCAAGCACGGCGAGATGACGATGCGCCTGACCGGCAAGAAGCTCGGCCCCTGCGACGCGAAGAAGGCGCGCGCGGAGACGGCCGCGAAGATCGACAAGATCAAGTCCCAGGGCGCGGACGCGCAGGTCCAGTACGAGGCGATGAAGACCAAGTCCGAGCGCGACCAGATCAAGGCGTGCGACAAGGCGCTCGATAAGATGAACCCCGAGGGCTTCAGCTTTTACGGCAGCTGCTATCACAAGAAGGACGCGAGCTGCAAGTCGATGATGGACAGCTACATCAAGCAGCAGCCCAAGGCCGCGGCGGAGTGCTCGGCGAAGGCCGACGCGTTCTGCGCGCAGTACCAGACCGAGGCCGGCTTCCAGAAGATCGGCCGGGACGGTTCGCGCCTCGATTCGGCGGAGCGGATGTGCGGCGTGAAGGCCGACGACCTGCGCAAGAAGCTGTGCAAGGGCGCCAGCAAGAACGAGTCGTACGAGTTCGTCGGCGCGCACTGCCCCGACGAGGCGAAGCCTCTGGCCAAGAAGCATTGCGCGGGCCGCAGCTACACGGTGAAGGAAGGCGATCCGCGGCGCGTCGAGAAGAAGTGGTTCAAGTTCTGCAAGGCCGTCGCCGGCGCCGGTCTCGAGGGCGACGAGGACGCGGAGAAGACCGAGAAGCCGGCCCCGGCGCCCAAGAGCGTGAAGGATGGCGCGAAGGACGCGGCCAAGTCCGAGGCGAAGAAGGCCGCCAAGGGCGCGGCCGTCGACGCGCTCAAGGGCCTGTTCGGCCGCTAGACGGGACGGGCCGCGGCATGGTCACGCTGATGATGGCGCTCGGCCTTGCCGCGGCCGCCCCCGCGGCCGCGGCCGAGAACGCATTCCCGAGGGCCGCGGCGGCCTACGTCGTGGAGCGCGACGGCAGGATATTGTGGAGCGGCCACGCCGACAAGCGGCTGCCGCCGGCGAGCCTGGCCAAGATGATGACGGCGCTGCTCGTGATCGAGGGAGGCCGGCTCGACGAAACCGTGACGGTGAGCCGGGCGGCGGCGCGCGAGACGGGGACGCGCCTCGGCCTGCGCGAAGGCGACCGCCTGACGGCGCGCGACCTGCTGACCGCCGCGATCGTGCGCTCGGCCAACGACGCCTGCCGGGCGCTCGCGGACGCGCGCGGGGGATCGGAGGCGGCATTCGTCGCGAAGATGAACGCGCGCGCCGGTCTCCTGGGGTTGAAGAACACGCGGTTCGCCAACGCCTGCGGCCATGACGCGGACGGGCAGTACTCGACGGCCGCCGACCTCGCGACGCTGGCCAATCAAGCGGCGGGCAGGCCGGAGTACCTGAGCGCGGCGAAGCTCGAGCGCGCGACGGTCAGGACGGAGGCGGGGCGCGTGTTCTCCTTCGACAACACGAACGCCCTGATCGGCCGCTATCCCGGCGCGATCGGCCTCAAGACCGGAACCACGCCGGGCGCGGGCACCTGCCTGGCGGCGCTGGCGGAGAAGGACGGCTCGCGCGTCCTGATGGTGCTGCTGCGCGCGCGGGACCGCTGGTGGGGCGGAGACGCCCTGCTCGACCGCGCCTTCGCGGCGGAAGCGCCGTGACCGGCACGGCGGGCGAGCGCCGCCGCGCGGCGGCGGTCGCGCTGGCCGCCGCCGTCGCCCATCTCCCGTCCTTGGGAGGGGCGTTCCAGTTCGACGATTACAACGTCATCGTCAACGAGCCCGCGGTTCATTCCGGATCGGCCCTGCTCGCGGCTTTGGCCGGCGGGGTGCGCCCCCTGCTCAAGGCGAGCTACGCGCTGAATTGGGCGCTCGGCCCCGGGCCGCAGGGCTTCCACGCGTTCAACATCGCGGTCCACGCGCTCAACTCCGCGCTGATCTACGGGATCGGCCGCAGGCTGTGCGGGCGCTGGCTCGGGGAAGAGAACGCCTCGGGCCCGGCCCTGGCCGCGGCGCTGATGTTCGCGCTGCACCCGGCCCAGACCGAGGCGGTGACCTACGTCTGCGGGCGCTCGTCGTCGCTGATGGCGGCCTTCTACCTGGGCGCGGCGCTGCTGTTCCTGCGCGGAGCGTCGGGCTTCGCCTCGGCGGCGCTGTTCGCGCTCGCGCTCGCGGTCAAGGAATCCGCGATGACCTTGCCCGCCGCCCTGCTGCTGTTCGAGGCCTCCGCGCCGCAACGGCCCGCCTGGAAGGAGGTGGCGCGGCGCCATGTGCCCGTGTGGCTCGCCGCGGCCGCGGGAATGCTCGCGATGCTGATGAGCGCGCGCTACCGCGACCTGCTCGGCTACGGCTTCACGCAGCGGGGGATGACGCAGAACCTCCTCACCCAGATCAACGGGGTCCATTACCTGATGGCCCGCCTGGTCTCCTTGCGCGGCTTCAACATCGATCCCGGCCTTCCCGAGCTGAGCTCCTGGACCCCGGCGCTGGCCGCCTGGTTTGGCTTTCTCGCCGCGCTCGCCGGGCTCGGGGCGGCGAATCTGCGCCGCCGCCCGGAACTCGGCTTCGGGATACTGTGGTTCTTCCTCCAGCTCGCCCCGACGAACTCGCTCGTGCCGCGCCTCGACCCGGCGAACGACCGCCAGCTCTATCTCGCGTGCTGGGGCCCGTTCCTGGCCCTGGCCGTCGCCGCGTCGCGCGCCCTGCCGCCGCTTCGCGCCCGGGCCGCCGCCGCGATTCTCCTGGCGGCCTTCGCCGCCGCGAGCGTCGCGCGCCAGATCGACTATGGGTCCGAAGTCCGGCTGTGGGAATCGAGCGTGCGCCGGGCCCCGGACAACGCCCGCGCGCGCAACAATCTCGGCCTCGCCTACCAGGAAGCCGGCCGCCGCGAGGAGGCTCTCGAGCAGTACCGGGCCGCGCTGCGCATCCGCCCGGATTACACCAAGGCCGGCGTCAACAAGCGCCTCCTCGATTGGGAGACGGGGAAGCGCTGAAGAGGGCCGGGTCTTATTCGCCTCGAGCCACGCGGAACATCGACAGGGCAGGGATCGACGCGGCGGGCTTGAGGCCGTAGCGCTCGAGCTTGGCGCGCAGACCCTCTTCCTCGAGGGTGCGCCCGCTGACGTAAACGGCCTGGCCGGCCTTCGCCAGCTCGTCGAGGCGCGCGTGCAGGGCCTTCTCGTCGGTGAGGTAGCGCAGGTTCACCGGGCGGCGGCCCGCGAAATAGGGGATGTACACCGCGCCGCGGCCGTTGGCGAGGATCCAGGCGTTCTCGGGAGCGCTCGTCTTCGTCCACTCGGCCTCGACGAGGTCGGGGTTGTTCGCGGGGTCGGAGGCGGGGCGCACGACGAAGGCGAGGTTGAAGGCGAAGGCGGCGGCCGTCCAGGCCGCGAGCGCGGCGAGGCGCCGGCGCCGCGGCATCGCCTGCAGGCCCAAGGTCGCCAGCGCCCAGAGCGCGATCAGGTCGGTGACGCGGTAGACGATGGTGGACGGCTCCCAGGTCAGGAAGAGAACGGCGTAGCCGGCGAGCCACAGCACCCAGAAATTCGACTCGCGGGTGCGGTCGACGGCGCCGCGCGCGGCGGCGACCAGCGGCAGAAGGCCGAGAGCGACGCCGGCGGTCAGGAAAAAGCCTTTGCGGCCGACGAACTCGGCGAATATTCGCAGGGTCATGCCGGCCCAGGCGGGGACGGCGGACGACAAGGCGACCGAATGCCAGGAGAACGCGCGGTCGGTGCCGAGGGCGGCGGAGCCCAGAAGCCACAGCTTGAATTCGACGAAGGACGAGGGTTGAACGGCAAAGAGGCCGGCGCAGATGTAGGGGACGGCGACGGCAACGAAGAGAGTCCTCAGATAAGGGAACGCCTCGCCCCGGCCCTTTCTTCGCGTGAGCGCGTAAACCAACGCGGGCAACGCCATCAGATGGCCGACGTGGCCCAAAATCGCGCCCGCGTGCCACAACCCCGTGAGGGCCGGGCGCGGCTTGTCCGACAGCGCTTCCCGGGCGGCCAGCGCCGCGAACAGCGCCCCCAACATATAGACCTGCGCCTCGAGGCTCCAGAACCACCAGGCGTGGCACACTGAAAGCGCGGCGGCGCCGAGAACGGCTTCGCGTTCGCCGCGCCCGGCTCGGCGGAGAAGAGAAGAGAAAACGGCGGCGCCTGCGGCGCCGAGAACGGAGTCAAGCGTCTGGAGAACGAGCAACGCCTGACCTCGGTACCCGAAAATTCGCCAAAGACGGTCGAAGCACCACCCTAAGACGCCGTAGGCCAAGTGATTGCCGTGAACCAGATGCTTGAAATCCGACAGCTCGACGGCGATGGCGCAGGCGACGCCGTCGAAGTTGTAGAAAAGCGACCGAATCGACAGATTCAGGAAGAGAACGGCGAAAAATATCGCCGCCATCGATTTGCCGTCGGACCATGACGCCTTGCCCTTCATCGGGGGCTATGTTATCAGAAATCTAATATAATGCCGCCTATGAACGGACGCCTCCGGGAGAAAACCGTCCTCATCACCGGCGGCGGCCAGGGCATCGGCCGGGCCGCGGCCCTGGCTTTCGCCGAGGAGGGCGCCCGGATCGCGATCTGCGGCCGCAATCCGGAGAATTTGGGGGCCGTCGCCGCCGAATTGCGCGCCCTCGGGGCGAAGGTCGTCGCCGAGAGCTGCGACGTCACGAATGAGGGCCAGGTCTCGGATTTCGTCGCCGCCGTGCTCAAGGAATTCGACGCGATCGACGTCCTGGTCAACAACGCGGGCATCCTCGGCCCGAGAGGCGAGCTCGCCAAGGTCACGGCCGCGGAGTGGCAGGCGACGATTCAGGCCAACCTGACGGGACCCTTTCTCGTCGCGCGCGAGGTTCTGCGCGCCTCGATGCTCAAGCGGGGGCGCGGCGTCGTGATCAACGTGTCGTCGGGCCAGGGACGGCGCGCGACCGCCGGCTGGGGGCCGTACGCCGCGAGCAAGTTCGGGCTCGAGGGCATGACCCAGGTCTGGGCGGACGAGACGCGCGGGACCGGGATCCGCTTTTACACCTTGAGCCCCGGGCCGACCGCGACCGCGATGCGGGCCGCGGCCGCGCCCGGAGAGGACCCGAGGACGATCAAGAGCCCCGCCGTCGCGGCGCAGGCCTTCGTGGCGCTCGCGCTCGACGACTGCGCGCTGCCGACCGGCGGGGTCCTGCGCCTGGATCCGGCGGGAAAGATCCTGTGCTAGAGAAGGCCGAGTACAAGGGGACGAGCCATCTGATCGCGACGCGGTCGCTGGTGCGATACAATAATTACGTCTTCAAGCTCATCTGCCGGGGCCTCAAGATGGACGGGGAGCTGCTCGAGTTCGGTCCCGGCCTCGGGGACTTCCTGGAGCGGTTCAAACGGAAGGGGAAGCTGATCGATTGCGTCGAGAACGAGCCGCAGTTTTTCGACGCCTTGAAGCCTCTGGCCCGGACGGTGGCCGCCAAATTGGAAGATCTCCCGGGCCAGTACGACGGGATCGTGAGCGTCAACGTTCTTGAACATATAGAGAACGACAGGGGAACCTTGCGGGACCTGTACGCGAAGCTTAAACCCGGCGGTATCCTGAACTTATACCTTCCTGCGGCGCAGATCTTGTACGGACACCTGGATGCGCTGGTTCATCACTTCCGGCGATATGACCGCGCGGACCTCGTGAACAAGGTCAAGGAAGCCGGATTCGAGATAGAAGAAGTATTCAACGTCGACGCGGTCGGGTTTATCGCCTTCGGCATTTACAAGATACTCAAGTGGGGGGACGGCAACATCACGCCCGGCTCGATGACCTTTTACGACAACGTCGTCTTCCCGTTCACCTATATCGTGGACCCTCTCGTGGGCCGGCGCTTCGGCCGCAGCATCTATCTTCGAGCCCGTAAACCGGCTTAAAAAAAGGTATTTTCATTCAATCATGATCTGCCGAATGTGCCGCAGCGAGAATATGTACCGGTTCCTCGACCTGGGATTCATGCCTCCGGCCGACGAGTTCCTGCGCAAGGAGCAGCTGCGCTACCCCCGGGCCTATTACCCGCTCGACGTCTGGATGTGCCGGGCCTGCGGCCTGAGCCAGCTCGGCTACGTCGTCTCGCCCGAGATCCTCTATCGTCACGACTACCCGTACGAGGCCTCGACGACCCGCACCGGCCGCGAGCATTTCGCCAAGTTCGCGGCGGAGGCCGTGGCCCGCTTCGGCCTGAGCGGAAAGGATCTCGTCATCGACGTGGGCAGCAACGTCGGCGTCCTGCTCGGCAACTTCAAGGCCAACGGCACCCGCATCCTCGGCATCGACCCGGCGGCGAACATCGTCCGGATCGCCGAGAAGAACGGCATCCCGACCCTCAACGAGCTGTTCAGCGCCGACCTCGCGGCGAAGATCCGCGGCGAGCACGGCCGGGCGTCGATGGTCACGGCCTCGAACTGCTTCGCGCACATCAATGATTTGGTTGATTTTGTTAAGGGCCTCGACGTGCTGCTGACCCCCGACGGCGTTTTCGTCATGGAGGCCCCGCACTTCCAGACCTTGATCGAGAATCTGGAGTACGACACGATCTACCATGAGCATCTCTCTTATTTGTCGTTGAAGCCCCTGATCCCGTTCTTCAAGAAGCACCGCCTCGAGGTCTTCGACGTCGAGAAGCAGAACATACATGGGGGATCTTTCCGGGTCTTCGTGGGCCGTCCGGGCAAGCACAAGGTCGAGGCCCGCGTCGCCCAGACGCTGAAAAGCGAGGCCAAGTCCGGCCTGCACTCCGAGAAGGTGCTCAAGAAGTTCGCGGCCGACGTCGAGAAGAACCGCGCCGAGCTGCTGTGGCTGCTGCGCGACCTCAAGCACAAGGGCAAGAGCATCGTCGCCGTGTCGGCGCCCGCGAAGGGCATGACGCTTCTCAACTACTGCAAGATCGGCACGGAGACGCTCGACTTCATCACCGAGAAGTCCGCGCTCAAGATCGGCCGGTTCACGCCGGGCTCGCACATACCGGTGCTGCCGGACTCGGAGCTGCTCAAGCGCAAGCCCGACTACGCGCTGCTGCTCGCGTGGAACTTCGCGCCCGAGATCATGGCCAACCTGAAGGAGTACGTGAAGGGAGGCGGCCGCTTCATCATCCCCATCCCGCGCCCGCGCATCGTGACGCCATGAAGATCTCGCGCCTGAAGGCCGCCTTCAAGGACGCCCGGGGCGCGATCCTCGACATCCTCGACGACGCGCCCCTCAACTCGGTCACCTTGATCACGAACAAGAAAGGCGCGGTCCGCGCCAACCACTTTCACAAGAAGACCGTGCAGTACACGTTCGTGCTGACGGGCCGGATTCGGTACGTCGGAAAGGGTCCCGGCGGCCGCAAGACCGCGGTGCTCAAGGCCGGCGACCTCGCCGTGAGCCCGCCGAACGAGGCGCACGCGACCGAGGCGCTGACGGACGCGACCTTCCTCGCCTTGTCTTACGGCCCGCGCCACGGCAAGAATTACGAGGCCGACACCTTCCGGCTCGCCGTGCCCCTCCTCTCCCCGAAGACGCCTTCCCGGAAATGACGGCGGAACTCGCGCCGGAGCTGACGATCCTGACCTTGACGCTCAACGAGGCGGGCGCTCTCGGCGAATTCCTGAGCCAGCTCGGCCCGGCGATCAAGCCCGTCGTCGAAAATTACGAGGTCCTGATCGTGGACGGCGGCTCGACGGACGGAACGGCGGAGATCGCGGGCCGGGCCGGAGGCCGCCTCGTTTCGCAGAGCAAGCCGGGCTACGGCAACGCCT
>JAQTNG010000011.1:19963-30336 GCA_028714015.1 Elusimicrobiota bacterium
GCCGACCGCGAGGGCCTGGCGCTCTCCCGGGGGAAGTACATCCTCACCCTCGACGCGGACCCCTCCCACCCGAAGCAGCTGTTCAAGACCTTCTGGGAGCAGCGCGAAAAGTACTCGCTCGTGATGGGTTCGCGCTACCTGCCCGGCGCGGGCGACACGCGCCCGTGGGGACGCAGGCTCCTGAGCCGGATCCTCAACGCGGTGTACGCGACCGTGCTCGTCTGCCCGCTCACCGACATCTCGGGCGGCTTCCGGCTCTACCGGGCCGAGGACGTGCGGGGGCTCGTCAGCGAGAGCCCCTATTACGACGTCGTCGCCGAGATTCTCGTCCTTCTCTGGGGAAGCGGCAAGAAAGTCCTGGAGATTCCGTACTTGTACGTGCCGCGCGAGCAGGGCGAGTCGAAGGCGCGCATCTTCAAGTTCGGCCTGAGCTATCTGGACACGCTCTTCAAACTGTGGCGACGGTTCAAATAGGCCGCAAGGCGGCCGCGCCGGCCCTGGTCCTGCTCGGGCTGGCGCTCGGGCTGTGGGGCATACGCTGGGGCCTGCCCGGCCCGCAGCGCCTGGCGCGCGTGCTGCCGCCGGGGCTCGACGGGCCCGCCTTCCAGAAGGAGCTCGCGGACTCCTGGTCCGCGATGCACCAGGACCTCGGCGAGAACCTGATGGTCAATCCGAAGTCGTTCGGCACCTTCACCGGGATCGTCGAAACGCCCGCCGGCTGGAAGACCCCGCCGAAGGAGCTCCTGAATTCCTACCGTTCGTTCTACATACGCTCCGAGCACGAGGACGAGCAGAGCATACTGCTGGCGCTCTCGCGCATGAGGCCGCTGCGGCTGCAGTTCAAGCCGCACCTGTTCACCTACGGCGCCCTGCACATCTACGCGGTCGGCGCCGCGCTGGCCTTGGGCGCGGCGGCGGGCCAGGTCACGCTGAAGAGCTCCCTGCTCTACTATCTGGCGAACCCCGCCGCGATGGGGGCCATGTACCTGGCCGGGCGCCTGCTGACGGTCGCGGCTTACGTCGCCTGCGCCTTGATGCTTCTGCTGATCGGCCGGCGCCATGTCGGGGCGGAGGCCGGGGCGCTGGCCGGGGCGCTGTTCCTGATGACGCCCGCCGCCGTGGTCCAGGCTCACGTTCTCAAGCCCCACACCTTCTGGTCCGTCTTCGCGCTGTGGACTTTGGAGCGCGGCGCCCGCCTGCTCCAGCGCGGCCGCCTCGCGGACTACGCGGCGGCCGGGGCCGTCTCGGGCCTGGCGGTGGCGTCGTTTCTGGGCGCCTGGCCCGCCTGCGTGGCCGTGGGCGTGGCCGGCGCGATGCGCTTGAGCGGCCTGCACGAGCCGCAAGGCCGCCCTTGCGCGCCCGCGCCCGAGCTCAAGGGCCTGGCGCTCTCGGGCCTCTGCGCCGTCGCGGTGTTCCTGGCCGTGAGCCCCTACTGGGTGATCGACCATCGCGAGGCCATGCAGGAGCTCAAGGTGCTCAGCGGCTTCAGCGCCTTCGACCTCACGCACGCCTGGCTGTTCGCCGCGAACGCCCTGCGCCGCTCGGTCACGGATCCCGTGCTGACCTTGATGCTCGGCGGCGCGGCGCTGGCTTTGCTCAAGGGACGGCGCGAGCCGGTGCTGCTGCTCTGCGCCGCCGCCTTCCTGCTGGCGCTCGCGTCCATGGCGACGGTCGGCGGCGTGATCTCGACGCGCCAGGTGCGCTATTTCACGGGCTGGGTCGCGGTCGGCTGCCTGCTCGCGGGGCGCCTGCTGCAGGAGCTGCGCGCCCTCAAGGGGCCGGCGGGGAAGTTCGGCACGGCGGCCGCGGCGGTCGTCCTGCTCGGCCTCGCGTGCCAGGGTATGACCTACGCGCGCAACTTCTCCCTCGGCGAGGGCGACCGCTCCAATCACTTCCTCTCCGGAGAGTGGATCGAAAAGAACATTCCCGCGGGCGAGACGATCGGCCTTCTGCGCTATCCGCAGCCGTCGAACAGCCCGTTCTTCCGCTACGACCGCTACCGCCTGGAGTTCATCGAGCCGGGGCTGGCGGCCTCCTTGCCGCTTGACCGGTCGCCGCGCTGGCTGGCGCTGACGATCCCCGACTACGACGACCGCCCGGCCCTGGCCCCGATCCTGGGCCGCTACGAGCGCCGCGCCGCGTTCCCGCGAGGCCGGCTCTTCCCGTGGATCGCGATCGACCCGACCTCGACGACGGCGAACCCGCTCATCGAGATCTACCGCCTGAGGGAGAAGGGCTCTTGAGCCGGCGGGAGCTGCTCGCCGGCCTGACCCTGGCGCTGATCCTGCGCCTCGGATTTACGATCAACGCCTACTACAGGGACGTTCAGCCGACGCCGACGGGAAAGTACGAGTACGAGCCGATCGCGCGCGGCCTGCTGGCCTCCGGCGTCTACAGCGATCCGCCCGGCGGAGTGCCGACCGCGCGGCGCGAGCCCGGCTACATCCTGTTCGTCGCGTTGATCTACAAGATCTTCACGACGCAGCGCATGTACGTCTTCCTCGCCCAGGTGGTCCTGTCGACTTTCACCGCCGCCGTCCTGTACGGGCTGACCCGGCGCCTCTTCTCGCCGCTCGCGGCCCGCTTCGCGTTCTGGGCCTGCGTGCTGTATCCGTACTTCATCTACTACGCCGGCTACTTTTTTCGCGAGGACTTTCTCGCCTTCCTGCTCGTCCTGCTCCTCTATGTCCTCGTCCGCTGGAAAGGCCCTTGGGCGGCGCTCGGCGCGGGCTTCCTGGGCGGCTGGCTGTGTCTGGCCAACGGGGCGTGGGCCCCGGCCTGCCTCTGGACCGTCCTGGCGCTGTACGCGACGGGGCGGCCGGGCGCGCGCCTCAAGCGCGCCGCGGCCTTCGGCCTGCCGCTCGTCCTGATGATCGGGGCGTGGGCGGCCCGCAATTGGTCGGTCTTCCACGAGGTGATCCCCTTTTCCTCGAACGTCGGCGGCGAGATCTACATCGGCATGACCATCCCCTACGAGATATTGGGCACCGAGGAGCAGACGCGCCGGCTCGGCGCGGATCCGGCCTTCCAGGCCATCTCGAAGGTGGAGGGGGAGATACCGCGGCACAAGGCGTTCATGGCGGCGGCCAAGGAATACTTCCTGGCGCACCCGGCGAAGTTCCTCGAGACGGCGGCCGGTCATTGCGTCAAGCTCTGGCGCGTCCTGCCTCACAGCCGGGCCTACACCCACAGCTACCTGGTGGTCGCCCTGACGGCCCTCGGCTCGGACGGCTGGCTCCTGCCGCTGGCGCTGTTCGGCTTCTGGGTCAAGCGCCGCGATCCGTGGGTGCTCTGGTTCTTCGTTCCGATGATCCTGTCGGTGACCTGGTCGTTCTCGATCAGCCAGGCCCCGATCCGCTACCGCGTGCCCCTGATGATCATCGTGCTGATGCTGGCCGGGGCGGGGTTCGAGGACCTGCTCCGCCGATGGCGGAGCAAGTTTACTTGACACCATTTCGTCGTCCTGCTATCATGAGATGTCGCCGTAGTTCCCCCTAGGAGATCCCCCGATGGCCGAAATCCAGCTCACCGACGCCACTTTCGACAAGGAAGTTCTCGAGTCCGCCCAGCCCGTGCTGGTCGACTTCTGGGCTCCGTGGTGCGGCCCGTGCCGGATGCTGACGCCGATCATCGAGGAGATCGCCAAGGAGTACGCGGGCAAGGTCAAGGTCGGCAAGCTCAACACCGACGAGCATCCGGGCGCCCCCGGCCGCTTCCGCATCTCGGCGATCCCCACGATTTTGTTCTTCAAGGGCGGCAAGATGGTCGAGCAGCGCGTCGGCGTGCAGTCCAAGGCCGACATCAAGAAGCTCCTCGACGGTCTTCTCGCCTGACAGCCGTTTCCGCCGTTCCATAAGAAGTCCAGCCGTCCCCTATCCGACCTCCGGTCGATGAAACCCCGCCTTTACCTGGTCGACGCCCACGCCTACCTTCATAGGGCCTACCACGCCATGCCTCCCTTGACGAACTCCAAGGGGGAGCCGGTGGGGGCCCTGTACGGGTTCGCGCGCACCTTGATCCAAATCCTCAAGCGCGACAAGCCCGAGGGTATCGCCGTCTGCTTCGACACGCCGGGTGCGACCTTCCGCGACAAGCTGTACGACAAGTACAAGGCCACGCGCAAGGAGATCGACGGCGACCTGATCACCCAGCTGGGCCAGGCCAAGCCGCTCACCGAGGCGCTGGGCTTCCATTGCATCGAGAAGGCCGGCTATGAGGCCGACGACATCATGGCGACGATGGCGCGCAAGGCCGTCGAGGCGGGCTGGGAGGCGGTGCTCGTCACGGGAGACAAGGACGCGCTGCAGCTCGTGAGCCCGGGTATTCGCGTCTTCAACGTTTCAAAAGACGCTTGGATGGACGAGCCGCAAATTGAAGAAAAATTTGGAATAACGGCTGCGTCGGTAAGGGATTATCTCGCGATCGTCGGGGATTCGTCGGACAACGTGCCGGGGCTCAAGGGCGTGGGGCCCGTGGGAGCGGTGAAGCTCATCAAGGCGTATGGGTCGCTCAAAGGCGCCATCGCCGCCGCGAAGAAAGGGGATAAGGCGCTCACGCCGAAGCTCGCGCAGGCGTTGATGGACGGAGAGAAGACCGCGGATTTGGCGCTGTCCTTGATCGCCCTCGATGAAAAAGTGCCGCTCGAGGCAAGCATAGACGACTGCAAGGTCAAAGATCCCGATCCCAAGACGCTGGCGGCGGGTCTCGAAAAATTCGAATTCAGGACGCTCGCCCGCGATCTCGGCGCTCCCCTGCCGCCGCGCGCCGAAGGCGCGGCGCCGTCTCCCGCGCCGTCGGTAAAGGGGCCCGCGTCCGCGCCGGTCATTGCCGTTGAAAAAGTCGAGTTCCGGTCTATCGCGAAGGACCTCGCTAAAGCGAAAGCCGTGCTCGCGCTCTGCGTGCCTGACTCGGCCGGCGAAGGAGAACTCCTGTCCGTGTCGCGCGTGCGTATGGGGCTCGGCCTCGAGAACGGCAAAGTTGCCGTTCTTGATGAGCACCAGCTCAAAGAGAAAGCCGCGCTCGCTGCGCTCGCGGGTACGGCATTAAAGGTCGGCTGGGATCTCAAAGGGACGCGCCGTGCGCTGGACGTCGCGGGATTGGAGATGCTCGGACCCGATTTCGACTACAAATTGGCGGCGTATTGCCTCGACCCTTCCTCCGCGCGTGATCCCAAGGACGGCGACCCCGAGGCCGCCGTTCTCGCCCGCGCGGCCCAGTGCTCCGGCCGCGACGCGGTGATCGCGAAGATGAAGGACGTCAAAGTTTACGACCTGTTCGAGAATGTCGAGATGCCCCTGTCGTCGGTGCTTTACGGCATGGAGCGCGCGGGCATATTGATCGACGAGGATTATCTCCGCGTCCTGTCCGTGGAGTTCCTCAAGGCCTTGGCCGGCCTTCAAAAAGAGATCGACGTCCTCGCCGGGGCGCCGCTCAACGCCCAGTCGCCCAAGCAGCTGGGCGAGGTCCTGTTCGACAAGCTCAATCTCCCGGTTTTACATAAGACCGCCAAAGGCGGGCGCTCGACCGACGAGGAGACGCTCCAAGCCCTGGCCGCCCAGCACGCCCTTCCCGGCAAGATCCTCGAATACCGGGAGATCGCCAAGCTCGAGAGCACCTACGTGCGCGGCCTGCTCGAGCGCATGGACCCGGTCACGCGCCGCGTGCACACGACCTTCGACCAGACCGGCAGCGTGACCGGCCGCCTGTCGAGCCTCGACCCGAACCTGCAGAACATACCGATCCGCACCGAGGCCGGCCGGCGCATACGGCGGGCGTTCGTGGCCCCGCCGGGCCGCGTGCTCGTCTCCGCCGACTACTCGCAGATCGACCTGCGCGTGCTCGCCCACGAGTCGCAGGACGCCGTGCTGATGGAGTCCTTCGCCCAGGGCGAGGACATCCACCTGCGCACGGCGGCCGAGATCTTCCACGCCGATCCGAAGACCATCACGACCGATCAGCGCCGCGCCGCGAAGGCGATCAATTTCGGCATCGTGTACGGCCAGACGGCGTTCGGCTTGTCGAACCAGCTCGGCATCTCCCAGCAGGAGGCCGCCGCCTACATCAAGAACTACCTCGTGCGCTATCCCGGCGTGTCCGCCTGGGTCGAGAAGAACCTCGCTCAGGCGAAGGCCGACGGCTGCGTGCGCACCTTGCTCGGCCGCGTGCGCTGGCTGCCCGAGCTCGCCGCCAAGAACGCCGCCGTGCGCCAGTTCACCGAGCGCGCCGCGCGCAACACCCCGATCCAGGGCGGCTCGGCCGACATCATCAAGCTCGCGATGATCAATATCGCCAAGGAAATGGCCAAGGGCAAGAAGCAGGCGACCATGCTCCTCCAGGTGCACGACGAATTGGTTTTTGAAGTCGAAAAGGGCGAAGCCCGGGACTTCGGCAAATGGGTCAAGAGCGTGATGGAAGACGCGGTCAAGCTCCGCGTGCCCGTCGTCGCCGAGGTCAAGATCGGGCCCAACTGGCAGGACATGGAGAAACTCAAGTGAGCCGCATATTCCGCCACGACCCGATCAATTTCCGCAGCCTGCCCCCCGCGATCCGCGGCCTGATGATCGCCAACGTCGTCGGCTTCATCGTCGGCCTGATCGTGCCGGACATGCACAACCTGTTCGGCCTGGTGCCCCAGCAGGTGATCTTCCAGCGCTGGATCTGGCAGCCGGTCACCTACCTCTTCCTCCACGGCAACATCTGGCATCTCGTCTTCAACCTGTTCGCGCTGTGGATGTTCGGCATGCCCGTCGAGGCGCAATGGGGCGAGCGCGACTTCCTGAAGTATTACTTCCTGTGCGGCCTCGGCGCGGCCGCCGCGCACCTCGCGATGGGCCCGCACTCCACGATCCCGGTCATCGGCGCCTCCGGCGCCGTGTACGGCCTGCTCGTGGCCTTCGCGATGCTGTACCCGGACGCCGTCGTCTACCTCTACTTCCTGATCCCGATCAAGGCCGCGCACATGGCGATCCTGTTCGGCGCCATCGAGTTCTTCGCCGGCGCCACCGGCTCGACGCCCGGCGTCGCGCGCTTCGCCCACCTCGGCGGCATGCTCACCGGCTACCTCTACATCCGCTGGTGGTGGGTGGCGAAGATCCAGCTCAAGGCCCTCTGGCGGCGCGCGACGAGCGCCGAGCCCGAGGACGAGCCCGCGCCCCGGCCCGTCGCCCGGCGCGCGGCGAAGCCGAAGGCGCCCGCCCCGGACTCGGACATGGCCGAGGTGGACCGCATACTCGACAAGATACTGTCCGACGGCTTGGAGTCCCTGACCGACGACGAGCGCGGGATCATGCATCGATACTCCGAGCGGAACAGGCCGCATTGAAGCCGAAGCGCTTCGTCGTGGGCCTGACCGGGGGCATCGGCACGGGGAAGTCCTCCGCTTTGAAGGCGTTCGAAAGCCTGGGCGCCTCGACGGTCTGTCTCGATCAGATCGCCCGGGAGCAGGCCAAGCCCGGCCGTCCCGGCTACAAGGCGATCGTGAAGAATTTCGGCCGGTGCATTCTGGCGGAAGACGGGACGATCAACCGCGCGCTCCTCGGACGGGTGATCTTCAGCGACAAGCGCGCGAAGCTGGGCCTGGAGCGGGCGACCCATCCTTTGATTTTGAAAGAAATGAAGGAGCTGATCGGTAGATTAAAGGGGCTCGTCGTCGTGGACGTGCCCTTGCTGTTCGAGAAAAAGCTCCAGAAGAACTTCGACGCCACGATTTTGATCGCCTGCAAGCCCGAGAAACAGCTCAAACGGATCATCAACAGAGATGGTCTGGGACTCGAAGAGGCGCGGCTCCGCGTAAAAGCCCAATGGCCCATGGCTCGCAAGCGGACATTGGCCGACGTGACGATAAACAACGACAAAGATTTGGAACACCTGAAAAAAACGGTAGGCGAATATCACGCCGGCCTGGAACTGCTCCACCGAGGAATGCCGAATGGAAACGCCGACTAAGCCCATGCCCGAAACCCCCAAGCTCCCCGCGCCGCCGGCCGCCCCGGTCCCGACGGCCGCCGCCGCCGCCGCGCTCAAGCCGCTCGAGACGGCCGAGATGGCGAAGAAGACGATCGCCGAGCTCAGCGCGATCGCCCGCGAGCTCAAGCTCGAAGGCATCAGCGGCTTGAAAAAGCAGGAGCTCATCGCCAAGATCGTCGAGGGCCAGCTCAAGGCCAACGGCATGATCTACGACGAGGGCGTCCTCGAGATCCTGCCCGACGGCTTCGGCTTCCTGCGCTCTCCCGACTACTCCTATCTCCCCGGCCCGGACGACATCTACATGTCGCCGTCCCAGATCAAGAAATTCGGCCTGCGGCGCTGCGACACGGTCGCCGGCTTCGTGCGGCCCCCGAAGGACGGCGAGCGCTTCTTCGCCCTATTGCAGGTCAAGAAGATCAACGGCATCGACGCCGAGACGATCAAGGACCGTCCGCTGTTCGACAACCTGACGCCGCTGCACCCGAACGCGAAGTACACGCTCGAGACGACGCGCGAGGAGGTCATCGGCCGCCTGCTCGACCTGATCTGCCCGATCGGCAAGGGCCAGCGCGGCCTCATCGTGGCACCCCCGAAGACCGGCAAGACCATCATCCTCGCCAAGATCGCCAATGCGATCGCCAAGAACCACCCGAACACGGTCATCCTCGTCCTGCTCATCGACGAGCGCCCCGAGGAGGTCACCGAGATGAAGCGCACGATCAAGGGCGAGGTCATCGCCTCGACCTTCGACGAGCCCGCCGAGCGCCACGTCCAGGTCGCGGAGATGGTGCTCGAGAAGGCCAAGCGCATGGTCGAGCTCGGCAAGGACGTCGTCATACTGCTCGACTCGATCACCCGCCTGGCGCGCGCCTACAACACCTGCACGCCGTCGTCGGGACGCGTGCTCTCCGGCGGCCTCGAGGCGACCTCCCTGCAGCGCCCGAAGCGCTTCCTGGGCGCGGCGCGCAACGTCGAGGAAGGCGGCTCGCTGACCATACTCGCCACGGCCCTCATCGAGACGGGCTCGCGCATGGACGAGGTCATTTTCGAGGAGTTCAAGGGCACCGGCAACTCCGAGGCCTACCTCGACCGCAAGCTCGCCGACCGCCGCATGTTCCCGGCCATCGAGATCAACCGCACGGGGACGCGAAAGGAAGAGCTGCTGATGACCGAGGACGAGCTCAACAAGATCTGGATCCTGCGCAAGGTCCTCGCTCCTCTGGCGTCGGTCGAGGCCATGGACCTGCTCCGCGAGAAGATCCTGTCCACCAAATCGAACAAGGAATTCCTGAAATCCATGGAACTCTCCAACATGGTGGGATGATGATCAAAGCCGTCTTCGCGCTGGTTTTCCTCGCCGCCTCCGCCCGGGCCGCCGTCATCGCGTCCGGGGCGCCGGAGGCCGTCGCGTTCCAGCGCTTCTCCGTGCTCACGCCGTCCGGCCCCGACGAGCCCCGCCCCGAGATCCTCGCGAAGTCCCGGCGCCTGATGTACGCCGAGCACCGCGTGCAGAAGGGGGAGGGCTGGATCGGCAACCTGGCCAAGGACTACGGCTCGAACCTGAGCTCGCTGCAGGCCACCAACAACAACGAGTTCGTGCTGATGTACCCGGGCATGCGCATGACGGTCTTCAACGGCGACGGTCTTCTGTATGAAGTGCGCAAGGCCTCCGAGACCCTCGACGGGATCGTGTCGCGGTACAAGGCCGGCGCCGAGGAGCGCCGCAAGTTCAAGGAGAGCATCGTCCGGGCGAACAACTTCCCCGGCGTCGCGCTGCTCGAGCCTTTCGGCTTCGAGCGCGGCGACCGCGTGCTTCTTCCCGGCATACGGATCGCCTTCGACACCTACCGCTTCCCGTTCGCGTCCCAGGCCCCGCCGCGCATCTCCTCGCGCTTCGGCTCGCGCTATCACCCGATCCTCAAGCGCCGCCGCATGCACGACGGCATCGACATACCCAAGCCCTACGGCACGCCCGTCTATCCGACGCTCTCCGGCCGCGTGATCGACGCCGGCTGGAACGAGGGCTACGGCCAGGTCGTCATCATCAAGCACGCCAACGGCGGGTCGGCCCGCTACGGCCACCTCTCGAAGATCCTGGTCCGGGTCGGCGACATGGTCCAGCGCGGCAAGACGATGATCGGCCGCGTGGGATCGACCGGCATCTCGACCGGCCCGCACCTGCACTTCGAGGTGCGCGACAAGAACGGCAAGGCCATCAACCCGACGACGAAGATCGGTAAGCGCTGATGAAGCTCTCCCTGCGCGAGGCCGGCGACCCGAAAGGCCTTCCCGTCGTCCTGCTCCACGCCTTCCCGATGTCCTCGGCCATGTGGGAGCCCCAGTTCCCCGCGCTGAAGGGCTTCCGCGTGCTGGCGCCGGACCTGCGCGGTTTCGGCGGCACGCCGCTC
>JAQTNG010000012.1 GCA_028714015.1 Elusimicrobiota bacterium
CAGCGGGAGGATGCGATGAGCCGACATCGAGGTGCCAAACCTGGTCGTCGATGTGAACTCTTGGACCAGATCAGCCTGTTATCCCCGGGGTAGCTTTTATCCGTTGAGCGATGGCCCTCCCACGAGGTACCACCGGATCACTTTGTCCGACTTTCGTCCCTGCCCGGCTTGTAGGCCTTGCAGTCAAGCTCGCTTCTGCCAATGCACTCTATGGGTGATTACTATGCACCCTGAGCGAACCTTGGAACGCCTCCGTTACCGTTTAGGAGGCGACCGCCCCAGTCAAACTGCCCGCCTGTCATGGTCCCTAGGCCGGATTACGGCCGTAGGTTAGTGTCACAGAATCGATAGGCTGGTATTTCACGTTGCGCCTCAACAAGGGCCACAACCCCTGCATCAAAGGCTCCCAGCTATTCTACGCAATTAATTCCATAACACAGTGACAAGTTACAGTAAAGCTCCACGGGGTCTTTTCGTCTAACCACGCGTAACGAGCGTCTTCACTCGTACCACAATTTCGCCGAGCACTTGGTTGAGACAGCGGCATCTTTGTTACTCCATTCGTGCAGGTCGGAACTTACCCGACAAGGAATTTCGCTACCTTAGGACGGTTATAGTTACCGCCGCCGTTTACTGGGGCTTGAGTTCGTAGCTTCGCCTTGCGGCTAACCACTCCCCTTGACCTTCCAGCACCGGGCAGGAGTCAGACCCTATACATCATCTTGCGATTTCAGCAGAGTCCTGTGTTTTTGTTAAACAGTCACGATGCCCCTTTCACTGCGGCTGCTTGAGTTAACAAGCAGCATCCCTTCTTCCGAAGTTACGGGATAATTTTGCCTAGTTCCTTAACCAAGTCTCACTCGCGCGCCTTAGGATTTTCACCCCACCCACCTGTGTCGGTTTACGGTACGGGCAGATTCTGGACAGTATACGCGGGTTTTCTTGGCAGCGTAGTTGGGAGACTTCGCGCCGGTCGCCCGGCACTCGCATTCATGTTTCAGGTTAACGCCCCTCCGTACTTTACTAGAGGAACACCCCTACGCATTTAGCCCGCCATCCATCAGACGGGATCCCTTACCTTTCTGCGTCACCGCTTACACTGACGTCCAAAACCTGGTTCCGGAATTTTAACCGGATGTCCATCGCCTACGCTTTTCAGCCTCGGCTTAGGCCCGACTAACCCTGAACTGACGAACATTGTTCTAGGAAACCTTAGGTTTTCGGCGACAATGATTCTCACATTGTTTCTCGCTACTTATCCCGACATCCTCACTTCTTGGCGCTCCAGCACTCCTCACGGTATGCCTTCATTGCACCAGGAACGCTCTCCTACCCCGCACATAATCCCGGAGGACTATGTACAGACGCGATTGCGGTGGTATGCTTGAGCCCCGTGTCATTTTCCGCGCAGATTCGCTAGACCAGTGAGCTGTTACGCACTCTTTAAAGGGTGGCTGCTTCTAAGCCAACCTCCTGGCTGTTTATGCAAATCCACAGCGTTTTCCACTTAGCATACACTTTGGGACCTAGATCGACGTTCTGGGTTGTTCCCCTCTTGCACGTGGAGCTTATCCCCCACGAACTGACTGCCCGCTAGTACACCACGGTATTCGGAGTTTGACAGACTTCGCAAACGGGGTTGCCGTCGCTACATCTACCAGTGCTCTACCCCCGTGATTTAACGGCGGACGCTAGCCCTAAAGCTATTTCGGAGAGAACCAGCTATCACCAAGTTCGATTAGCCTTTCACCCCTAACCACAGCTCATGTAGAAACTTTTCAACGTTTAACACTCCGAGCCTCCATTCGATTTTACTCGAACTTCACTCTGGCCATGGTTAGATCACTTGGCTTCGGGTCTAATGAATGGAACTGACGCCCTTTCAGACTCGCTTTCGCTACGGCTGCGGAGCACACTTTCATGGGCCCCTTAACCTCGCTCCACTCATTAACTCGCCGGGTCATTCTTCAACAGGCACCTACTCATCCATTATACGCCGAAGCGTATCATAGGACTCGTAGAGCTTGTATGTGTGCGGTTTCAGGTTCTTTTTCACTCCCCATCAGGGGTTCTTTTCGCCTTTCCCTCGCGGTACTAGTTCACTATCGGTCGTTAGAGAGTATTTAGCCTTGGAGGGTGGTCCCCCCGGATTCCCACGGGATTTCACGTGTCCCGTGGTACTTAGGAACTCGTCAGGAGTCGTCTAGATTTCGAATACGGGGCTATCACCCGCTATGGCCGGCCTTTCCAGGACCGTTCTTCTATCCGACGTTTGGTAACTCCCCGGTTCTACACCGGACGAGCCCTGCAACCCCGAAACGGCATGCCGCTTCGGTTTGGGCTATTCCCCGTTCGCTCGCCACTACTAGGGGAATCTCTGTTGATTTCTTTTCCTGCGGGTACTGAGATGTTTCACTTCCCCGCGTTGTCTTGATGTCGCTATCTCCCGACCTGACGGCCGGGCCTTTACGACAACATGCCAGATCTTTCAACCTGGCCGGTTTCCCGATTCGGAAATCCTCGGATCAAAGCCTGTTAGCGGCTCCCCGAGGCTTATCGCAGCTAGCCACGTCCTTCATAGACTTCTAACGCCTAGGCATCCACCACACACACTTTTTATCTTGACCATATTCTTCTATCGCGCAAGGCCTTGGTCAATACGGGGCCTTGTGCGTGTAAGACGCTTACTTAACTCGTTACTTAATTTGCTTTTTTGTCTCCGCTGTACTCCGCGCCACGCCCCGTCAAGGGCTAGTTGTGGCTGCGTGCTTCGCAGATCCGGATGAATTGTCAAAGAAAATCGGTTTTTGTCTTAGTCAAACCACGCGTCGCGTCGTTCAGCGAGGCGTGGACCCTGCCGGGATTGAACCGGCGACCTCCTGCTTGCAAAGCAGGCGCTCTCCCAGCTGAGCTAAGGGCCCAAAAAAATATTCGGGTCGCCCTTATGTTTTGTCTGAACTTGGGCCCGGGAGGTTTCGAACCTCCGACCCCACGCTTATCAAGCGTGTGCTCTACCCCTGAGCTACGAGCCCGGCGGTGGACTAAAACGATACAATTACGGTTTTGCAAGCCAATGAGCGCCCCACAACGTTTCTCGAAAACGGCCCGCGCAGTTAAGCGCGTCTATCGAGCCATTAAGGGTTCGACCTATCAGCTTTCTCTCGAAAGATGAATGGAAAGGAGGTGATCCAGCCGCACGTTCCCGTACGGCTACCTTGTTACGACTTCACCCCAATCACCAATCACAATTTCATTACCGGCAAGCGGTAATTTCGGTTGCAATGGGCTTTCGTGGTGTGACGGGCGGTGTGTACAAGGCCCGGGAACGTATTCACCGCTGCCTGCTGATCAGCGATTACTAGCGATTCCACCTTCACGGGGGCGAGTTGCAGCCCCCGATCCGAACTGAGGCGTACTTTGAGGATTTGCTCCAGCTTGCGCTTTCGCTTCCCACTGGGTACGCCATTGTAGCACGTGTGTAGCCCTGGACATAAAGGCCATGAGGACTTGACGTCATCCCCACCTTCCTCCACGTTATCCGCGGCAGTCTCCTGAGAGTCCTCCCTTGCGGGTAGCAACACAGGATAGGGGTTGCGCTCGTTGCGGGACTTAACCCAACATCTCACGACACGAGCTGACGACAGCCATGCAGCACCTCGGCTGGCTCCCTTGCGGGTCGCCCTCTCTTTCAAAAGGACTACTACCAGTCGTTCGAGCCCAGGTAAGGTTCTTCGCGTAGCGTCGAATTAAACCACATGCTCCACCGCTTGTGCGGGCCCCCGTCAATTCCTTTGAGTTTTAACCTTGCGGCCGTACTCCCCAGGCGGGTAACTTAAAGCGTTAGCGACGACACGGAAGGGGTCGATACCTCCCACATCTAGTTACCATCGTTTACAGCTGGGACTACCAGGGTATCTAATCCTGTTTGCTCCCCCAGCTTTCGAGTCTTAGCGTCAGTAAAGGCCCAGGCAGCTGCTTTCGCCATAGGTGTTCCTCCCGATATCTACGCATTTCACCGCTACACCGGGAATTCCGCTGCCCCCTACCCCACTCGAGGCGACCAGTATCCGATGCGACTCCAAGTTAAGCCTGGAGATTTAACATCGGACTTAATCGTCCGCCTACACTCGCTTTACGCCTAGTAATTCCGAATAACGCTTGCCACCTATGTCTTACCGCGGCTGCTGGCACATAGTTAGCCGTGGCTTATTCACATGGTACCGTCGAACCCTTGCGGGTATTCTTCCCATGTAAAAGAGGTTTACGATCCGAAGACCTTCATCCCTCACGCAGAGTTGCTGGATCAGGCTTTCGCCCATTGTCCAAAATTCCCCACTGCTGCCTCCCGTAGGAGTATGGCCCGTGTCTCAGTGCCATCGTGCCCGTCCGCCCTTTCAGGCCGGGTACCCGTCGTAGCCTTGGTGGTCTATTACACCGCCAACTAGCTGATGGGCCGCAAACTCCTCCAAGAACGATCCTTGCGGATCTCTCCTCCCTCGAAGATGCCTTCAAGGGAGAGTACGGCGTATTAGCCAGCCTTTCGATTGGTTGTCCGCCATTCAAGGGTAGATTGTTTACGTGTTACTCACTCGTCTGCCGCTAGACTGATCTTGCGACCAGTCTCGCTCGACTTGCATGTGTTATGCACTCTGCCAGCGTTAATTCTGAGCCAGGATCAAACTCTCCATTTAAATTTGGGCGTTTTGGCGGGGGTAAGACCCTCGCTACTTCCGCTTGCATCGAAAATGAAGAAGAATTGACTCTTCTTTGCTCTTGTTGTTTCTCGAGCTTCACTGCCTTTTAAGGGGCAGTTCCGCTCTAAAACACACACCTAATAATTCCTTACGCCCTCTTTTCCGGGGGGAAAAGTAGGGCGCCCATTCGCTTGCAAAAACCGAATTGTCAAAGAACAAAAAATGTTTCCTGGCTTCACGTTTCTTCCCGTGAAGCCGGGGGCAATTTTATCTTGCCACTGGGCAGCGTTTTTATGCGCTACCTGAGTGATGAAATATTAGCACAACTCCGAACCGGTGTCAACAACTGTTTTTGATTAAAATTTTCACGGCCGGAGAAAAAAACATTTTCTCGACGAGGAATCGTCGTATTGTGAAAATATAAATATTTTATATTGGCCGTGTTTCGCGCGGAGCTTCGCGCGCGTTTCGTTCAATTTTCGCGCGTGTGTGTTTTTTCTCGCGCCGGAATCGCGCCGAGATCCGCTGAAAAAGCGAGATTACAAGGAGCGCCGAAAAACTCTACAGTATTTCGCTTACTCAACACCAAACAACACCAGATAGAACTCAACGCCGCCAGAAAACCAGTGTTCGCTAAGGAACGAGCGTAATGTCGGGTCGCGGCGACAATTTCAGCGTCGAGAGGTCGTGCGCGGGCAGTATCACGAGCCGCGGCGCCGCCTCGGAGGCCTGATTCATGGCGCGCGCGTTCCACGCGAAGCTCGAGATGTCCACCACGAATTTCTTGTCCGGCAGGGCGGCGTCGAAAATGTTGTCATAGACGAATGCGGCCGGGCCGGTGAGCAGCATGGGTCCCGAATCGAGGTTGATCCAGGCGCCCATGCCGCCGGCCGCCCCCCCATCGAGGTCGATCAGTATGACGGTCCCGTCCTTAAACAGATCGATTCCGTGGTCAAAAGTGCCATAGGGCGGTGATTGCGAGAAATCCTGCAATTTCAAGCGTTCTTCCGGTATAAAAGCGCGCGGGTCCGGCATGTCCCGTTCCAGAGCTCGCCTTTTGGGATTCGTCCAGGCCTGGGACGAGAGAATGATGGTCGCGTTCGGGAATGCCCCGGCGCGCCCGGCCCATTCCGGGGCCAGGTCGGGCAGTATGACCGTCCTGACGTCCTCGGGCTTGACCCCCTGGGCCGCCAGACGAGACACGATGTCCCGTCCCGGGCTTACTTTGAAGGGGGAAAGCGCGGAGCCCCTCAACCGCCTGGCTCCCAAGCCGCCCAGGTCCTCGGGCAGGCCGGCGCCGAACAGCAAGGCCCCCTCCTTCGGGTGACGGATCAAGACGACCGTCAGCGGCGGCGTCAGACGCGACTCGGGGCTTTTGAGCTCGGACAAAAGATTGCCGCGGACCTTGCCTTCTCCAATGACAAATATCTCGACGCGCAGGCCGTCCACTTTGCGATGCGCTATCAGGCCCGCGCCGAAAGTCGCCGAGGCCGCGCGCGCGGGGCGCAAAATCGGGCGCGGGGCCGGAGGCGGCGCCACGCCGTTGGGCTCGAGCCCGATTTCCGCGCAGCCCGCGAAACAGACGAGCGTCAGCGCGGAAAGAATTCGCCTCAACGCGCTTCCTTCACCGTGACGTTCCAAAGAACCTCTCCGTCCGTCGAGCGCGCGACGGCCTCGACGTTGGCCAGATGCTCGATCATCTCGTCGACGGCCTCGGCCGCGGCGGGGGTCTGCGCGAGCGCGACCCGGTTCTCGGTCTTCTCCTTCGTCAGGCGCGCGAGCTTCTCGCGCACTTCCTCGAGAGGGATCGGCGTCCCGTTCGGGCGCACCGCCGGATCCTGGCACTTGCCGATTTTGCGCAGCGCCGCGAGCAGGGCCTTCGATTTTTTTTGCGGAACCGTCAGCGACAGCTGCTGCTCCGTCGCGGAGCCGACGAAATTCGACAAAGGCTGAGTGAGGCGGCCTCCGCTTTTCTCGACGGCGGCCGCGATCTTCGGCATGGCGACGGACAGCGTCTTAACTGAGATCTCGCCGCGCCACGTCTCGCGGTACGGCGCGAGGGAATACGTCTTGAGCCAATACGGACGGGCATGGGACATCGGCGCGGCCGCGGCGACGCCGGCGGCAAGCAGGAGCGCGGCGATCATTTCTCGACGGGCCCCCCGGCCTCGACCCAGCCGCGCCAGCCGCCGTCCATCGAGATCACGTTTTTGTAGCCCATCTTCTGCAGGTTGTCCGCCGAGAGCGCGGAGCGAAAGCCCCCGCCGCAGTAAAGGATGACCTCGCCGTTCTTGTCGGGGATCGCGTCCTCGACGTCGCGCTCGATGACGCCCTTGCCTATATGCATCGCGCCGGGGATCCGGCCCTTGGCCCACTCGTTGTCCTCGCGCACGTCGACGAGCACGGGCTTTTCGCCCCTCTTCACGCGCGCGAGCACGGCGGGCACGTCGGTCTGCTTGACGCGGGACTTCGCGTCATCGACGATCTTGAGGAATTCGGGGGAATGGCTCATGGCCACTTTTTACAAAATACGGGGCCGCCGCGTCAGGGGCGCGAGAGGGCGCGGGCGCGGCGGATGACGCCGCGCGCGTAGGCTCGGAAGCGCGCGCGGGCCGCGGGCCCGGACAGTTCGAGCAGGTCATGCTCGATCCAGGCCCGGTTGACGACGCCGTCGCGCAGGCTGCGCTCGAGCGGCTCCAGGTCCTCGCGGCGATGGGCGGCGATCGCGTCCTCGGACATGCCGTTGGCGCGCATGCTGGCGAGCACGCGCTCGACGGCGGCGCGCTTGCGCAGGGTCCTGGACTCGGCGAGCTCGGCGGCCGCGAGATTTTTCTGGAGGCGCGCGACGTAGGCGCCGACGGTGAAGCCGTAAAGAGGGATGTTCCGCTTGTACTCCCGGCCGAGCCATTTCACGAACGCCGGGGCGTCCTTCATGATCCGGCGGCGCGCCTCGCGCGCGAACGAGCCGGCCTCCGGCTCGACGCCCAGCTCGCTCCAGACGCGGCTTTCGACGGTGTAGGACTCGATCTCGAGCTCGAGCGCGTCGGCGGGCAAATTCACGGAGCGCTGGAGCACGTGCTGGAGCTCGTGGGCCAGGATCGGAGCGCTTTGGAGCGGGTCGCGCCTCAAATGGCCCGAGTCCATGACCAGGAGGCCGGAGTCGTAGCGGAACTCGCCGTTGTTGCCGATGGGTTTGACGTCCAAGAGGACCGGCACGCCGCGGCTCGCGGCCAGGCGGTCGATGTCGCGCAGAACGCGGCGGCCCGTGCGCGTGCCCGCGAGCAGGGCGACGACCGAGGACAGCCACGGCTCGTGCTCGACGCGGGCCACGCGCAGGCCCGAGCCCAGAGGAGCGGGGCGGAGGGCGGCGGGCGCGGGGGGCTCGACGCCGGGGACGGAGGAGGCCGACGGGAGGGCGCGGGAGCCGTCGTACAGGGCGGAGAGCGCCGGGGGTTCGGAGTTGACGGCAACGGATAATGCGGGGATGGCCGCGGCCTTCGCGGGACGAGCGACGGAGGGGGCCGCGTTTACGGGAACGAGCACGGGCGCGAAGGGAATATTGGGAACGGATTTAACGGCGACGGAAGGGGTGATCGCTGGAAGCGCGGCGGCGGGGGCGAGAGACAACGGCGACGGCATTAACGGCGGCAACGCCGGGGAACCCGGCATCGGCATAGGCGCCGAGGGAAGAACGGCGCCCGCGCGGAGGGAGATATTGATGCGCATCACCTGCGCGGCCGCCGGACAGGGCGCGGCGAAACACGCGGCGATGATTGCGGCGAGCGCTCGTCTCACGAGCCCATTATAGAAACGGTCCATCGGAGGGACATAGGACGAAGGGCCCGATGTTGGGAACGGAATGGACCTAGGGCTTGACGGCCCCTACGACCCGAAGCTTATTCGCAGATGTGGCAGACGCCGAGACCGTCAACGGAGCTTGGCTTGTCGCGCTCGGAGTTGACCATGCAGAGAAAACCAAAAGGCTCGGTCGCGTCCGCGGGACAACGGAACTGGTGGGGGTCCGAAGGCGACACGTACACCACGTCGCCGACCCCGACGGTCCAGATGTAGCAGCCGGCCTGGGCCTCTCCCTTGCCGCGCATGGGAATGACGACGTGCTCGTGCTCGTGCTTCTCGAGCGTCGAGAAGCCTCCCGGGGCGATCTCGAAATAGCGCACGTGAAAACGCGTCGTTTCGCCGCGTTTGCCTATTAACTCGCGGCGGGAGACGCCCTTGTACTCGGCGGTGTCCGTCTTGTACGCCTCGAGCGGCACGCCCTTCCACTCGAACTTGTCCGGCTCGCGCCGGATCACCTTCGAGTGATTGCCGTCGATGGGCGGAGGCGGCGGCGCCTTGAGGCCGCCGCGCGTCTTGAGACCGTCGTCCTCGCCCACGGCCCTAGCGTTCCGGCATGTGCGGCGGAGGGACCTTGGCGCGGCGCGACACGCGCAGGCGGACCTGGGCGCGGCGGATCGCGGCTTCCATCGCGGCGAGCTGCATCGGATCGAGACCGGCGTGCACGACCGCCTTCGCCTTCTCGAGCGCCTGATGAGCGCGCTCGGCGTCGATCTGGCCGGCGTCCTCGGCCGTCTCGGCGAACAGCGACACCGTGTCGTTCTTGATCTCCGCGAAGCCTCCGGAGACCGCGAAGTTCTTGACCTCGCCGCCGGCCGTCACGCGCACCTCGCCCGCCGCGAGCTGGACGAGAAACGACTGGTGGCCCGGCAGCACGCCCATCTCGCCTCCGAGCGCGGGAAGGACGACGAAGTCCGCCGGAGCGGACCACGCCACCTTTTCAGGAGTCACGAGCTCGAGAGTCAAGCGCTTGTCGGACATAAATCCTCTTACTTCATCGTCTCCGCGTTGGCGACGGCTTCTTCGATGCCGCCGCACATGTAGAACGCCTGCTCGGGCAGGGCGTCGTACTTGCCTTCGATGAGCCCCTTGAAGCTCGCGATGGTGTCCTTGAGCTTGACGTACTTTCCGGGGCGGCCGGTGAACTGCTGGGCCACGAAGAACGGCTGGGACAGGAACTTCTGGATCTTGCGGGCGCGGGACACGACCAGCTTGTCGTCCTCGGACAGCTCGTCGATGCCGAGGATGGCGATGATGTCCTGGAGCTCGCGGTAGCGCTGCAGGACCTTCTGCACGCCGCGCGCGACGTCGTAGTGCTCGGCGCCGACGATGTTCGGGTCCAGGATGCGCGACGTGGACTCGAGCGGGTCGACCGACGGGAAGATGCCGAGCTCGGCGATCTGGCGCGAGAGCACGGTCGTCGCGTCCAGATGGGTGAACGTGTTGGCCACACCCGGGTCGGTCAGGTCGTCGGCGGGAACGTAGACGGCCTGAATCGACGTGATCGAGCCCTTGTTCGTGGAGGTGATGCGCTCCTGGAGGGCGCCGATCTCGGTGGTGAGCGTCGGCTGGTAGCCGACGGCCGACGGCATGCGGCCGAGCAGCGCCGAGACCTCGGCGCCGGCGAGCACGTAGCGGAACACGTTGTCGATGAAGAGCAGGACGTCCTGGCCTTCCTGGTCGCGGAAGTACTCGGCCTGCGTCAACGCGGTGAGTCCGACGCGGGCGCGGGCCCCGGGCGGCTCGTTCATCTGGCCGAACACCAGCACGGTCTTGGAGAGGACGGGCGCGCCGTCGGAGAGCTTCGCCTCTTCCATCTCGCGGTACAGGTCGTTGCCTTCGCGCGAGCGCTCGCCGACGCCGCCGAACACGGAGACGCCGCCGTGCTCCTTGGCGACGTTGTTGATGAGCTCGAGGATGGTGACGGTCTTGCCGACGCCGGCGCCGCCGAAGAGTCCGACCTTGCCGCCTTTCATGTAGGGTGCCAGCAGGTCGACGACCTTGATGCCGGTCTCGAAGATCTCGGGCTTGGTGACGAGCTCGGTCAGCTTCGGCGCCTCGCGGTGGATCGGCAGCGTCGTGGGAGACTTGATCGGCGCCAGGTTGTCCTTGGCTTCGCCGAGGACGTTCATCAGCCGGCCGAGGCAGGCCTTGCCGACGGGCACGGTGATCGGCGCGCCGGTGTCCTCGACGGCGGTCCCGCGGGTCAGGCCTTCGGTCGCGGCCATCGCGATCGTGCGCACGATGTTGTCGCCGAGGTGGCTCGCCACTTCGACGGTCAGCGTCCCGCCCGAGCCGTTCTCGCCGGGCAGCTTGATCTTGAGCGCGTTGTAGTTCGCCGGGAGCTTCCCGGAGGGAAACTCGACGTCGACGACGGGACCGATGACTTGGACGATCTTGCCGATGTTCATATTTTCTCTCTCTCCGTCAGTTGATCGAGCCGAGCCCGATCTTGTGGAATCGCACGCCGTAGCGGCGCTGGCCGCCGATGGAGCCGAGGACGCTGCGGACCTCGCCGCGGATCTGGAGGTCGGGGTTCAGGCGCAGGTGAAGCGTCATGCCCTTCTCGAGCTCCGCGTCGGTCTTGAACGTCATGCCGCCCTCGGACAGATCGGTGATCGTCGCGCGGCATTTCGCCGCGGCCGGTCCCGGCATGCTGATGTCGAAGGTGGCGCCCACGGCCGTGCGCGGATGGCGTCTCTGTTCGGATCCGGTCTTCTGTGTCAAAATGTTCTCCATGATTAAGCGGCCAGGGCCTCGGCCCCGCCGACCAGCTCCGCGATTTCCTTCGTGATCATCGCCTGGCGCGTGCGGTTCGCGTCCAGAACGTATCCCTCGCGCATCTCCTTCGCGTTCTTCGACGCCGAGTCCATCGCGTTCATGCGCGACGCGAGCTCGGCGGCCTGCGACTCGAGCAGGATGCGGTAGAACTGGGCCTTGATGTGGCGCGGCAGCAGCTGCGCGAGAAGCTCCTGGCGGCCGGGCTCGAATCCGTAGTCGGGCAGCTCGACGGTCTCGGGCACGACCTCCGGCACCGGGATCGGGAGCAGCGACGCGGTGAGCAGGCGCTGCGTCGCGACGGACTTGAATTCGTTGTAGAGCACGGTGACCGAGGCCACGCCCTTGTTCAGGTAGGCGTCGAGCACGGCCTGGCCGAGAAGCTCGGCGTGGGCGAAGGTGATCTTCGGGAACACGCCGACGAGCTCGAAGGCCGTCTCGATCTGCTGGCCTTTGATGCGCTGCACCATGTCGCGGCCCTTGCGGCCGACCGCGATGCAGTAGGTCTTGCGGTCGCGGCGCTGGCGGAACCATTCGAGCGCGGCGCGGATCGCGTTCGCGTTGAACGCGCCGCACAGGCCCTTGTCGCCGGTGACGAGTACGAGGAGCTCGGCGCCTTCCGTCCGCTTGTCGAAGAACGGATGGATCTGGACCTGCTTCTTGGCGGCGACGTCGAAGCGTATCTCGAGCAGGGCCAGCTCGCGGACCATCCGCTCCATCTTGACGGCGAACGGGCGCGCCGCGAGTATGGCCAACTGGGACTTGCGCATGCGCGCCGCCGCGACCATCTTCATGGCCTTGGTGATCTGCTCGGTGGACTTGGTGGACTTGATCTTGCTGCGAAGCTCTCTAAGGGAAGCCATGTCAGACTCCGACGGGGACTTTATGTCCGCCGATGTAATCCGGGATCGCGCGCTCGACGGTCCACTGCGCGCGGAAGCCGAAGGCCTTCTGCGCTTTCACGGGATCGCCGAGCGTCTCGTTTTGATAAAAAGAATAGGGGTTCTTGAAGTACTCGGGTGGCAGGGTCGTGCCCAGGGTCGCGTTGAGGGAAGCGATCACGCCGTTGAAATCGGTTTTGCGTCCGGTGCACACGTTGTAAACTCCGGGAGCCGCTTTCTCGAAGGCGCGGATGTTCGCGTCGACGACGTCCTTGACGTAGATGAAGTCGCGGTACTGCTCGCCGTGCTCGAAAACGCGCGGGCGGCGGCCGCTCTTCATTTGAAGCGCGAGCTGCCAAATCATGCTCGCGGACTTGTTCTTGTGCGTCTCGCGCGGGCCGAACACGTTGAAGTAGCGCAAGCCGACGGCCTTGACGCCCTTGGCGTTGCCGGCGACGGTCTCCATCACGCACTTCGAGAATCCGTAGACGTTCATCGGCCGGACTTCCGCGTCCTCGCGCTGCGGCACCGGCGCGTCGCCGTAGGTCGCGGCAGAGGAGGCGTACACGACCTTCTTCACCTTGGCCTTGGCGGCCCAGGCGAGCAGGTCGCGGAAAGACTCCACGTTGACCTTCATCATGAGCGCCTGATCCATGACGGTCGTGTCGGAGATGGCGGCCTGATGGAACACCGCGTCGATTTTGCCGACGCGCGGGGCCCAGTAGGCGGTGTCGCCGAAATCGGCGGCGACGACGTCGCCGGGGAAGCCGCGCAGGTTCTCGAAGGTCCCCGCGGAGAAGTCGTCGAGGGCCACGACCTGCCAGCCGCGCGCGGCGAGCTCCCAGCACAGGTTCGAGCCGATCAGCCCCGCGCCGCCGGTGACGAGCGCGCGGAGGCTCACTTCCTCCTCCGCGAGACGATGTCCGAGAGCTCCATGACGGGCGCCAGCACGCAGTCGTTGAGGGCCTTGAGCCGCTTGGCGTCGGGCTTCTTGATGCCCGGCATGTCGGCCGCGCCGGCGTAATGGTTGACGAGCGTCGCGCAGACCTCGTGGTCCCAGGCGGTGAGGCCGCCCGCGGCCTTGAGGTCGTCCATGATCTTGGCCGTGTAGCGCTTCATCGCCTTCGGATCGCGCGCGATGAGATCCGCGAACGCGCGCGGCGCGTTCTTGTCGCCGACGTAGGTGAACACCCCGCCGAGCTCCGGCTTGCCGACGGCCGTCAGCGCCTCGATCAGCGAGCCGCTGAGAATCTCCTGCGCGCGCGCCCCCGTCGCCGAGAGAATCGGCATGGCGAGCAGGCACGCGGCGAGGAGGGCTTTGATCATTACTTGAACTGGCCCTTGAATTCCTTGAGCAGCGCCTCGATCTTCGTCTTCAGCGCGTCGTCGATGACCTTCTTGTCGCCGAGCTCCTTCATCGTCGCCGCATGACGCGTCTCGGCATACGCATAGAGTTCCGTCTCGTAGCGGCGCACGTCCTTGGCCGGGACCTCGTCGACGAAGCCGTTGGTGCCGGCGTAGATCGCGAGGACCTGGCGCTCGACGGACAGCGGCACGTACTGGCCCTGCTTCAGGAGCTCGACGAGGCGCTCGCCGCGCGCGAGCTGCTTCTGCGAGGACGCGTCGAGCTCGGAGCCGAACTGCGCGAACGCGGCCAGCGCGTTGTACTGCGCCATGTCCAGGCGCAGGCGGCCGGCGACGGACTTCATCGCCTTGGTCTGCGCCGCGCCGCCGACGCGCGACACGGACAGGCCGACGTTGACGGCGGGGCGGATGCCCGAGTAGAACAGGTTCGACTCGAGGTAGATCTGCCCGTCGGTGATCGAGATGACGTTGGTCGGGATGAAAGCCGAGACGTCGTTGGCCTGAGTCTCGATGATCGGCAGGGCCGTGAGCGACCCGCCGCCGTTCTCCTTCGACAGCTTGCACGCGCGCTCCAGCAGGCGGCTGTGCAGATAGAACACGTCGCCGGGGTAGGCTTCGCGGCCCGGGGGGCGGCGCAGCAGCAGCGAGAGCTGGCGATAGGCCGCCGCGTGCTTGGACAGGTCGTCGTAGATCACGAGGACGGCCTTCCCCGCCCACAGGAATTCCTCGCCGATCGAGCAGCCGGCGTAGGGAGCGATGTAGAGCATCGGCGCGGGCTCGGAGGCGCCGGCCGAGACGACGATCGTGTAGTCCATCGCGCCCGCGTCCTGAAGCTTCTGCACGACGGCCGCGACGGTGGACTGCTTCTGGCCGACGGCCACGTAGATGCAGATCGGGCGGTTGGGCTGGTTCTTCTGGTTGATGATCGTGTCGATGGCGATCGCGGTCTTGCCGGTCTGGCGGTCGCCGATGATCAGCTCGCGCTGGCCGCGGCCGATCGGGATCATCGCGTCGACGGCCTTGACGCCGGTCTGCAGGGGCTCGACGACGGGCGCGCGCTCCATGACGCCGGGGGCGACGATGTCGAGCGGGCGGGACTTCGTCGTCTTGATGACGCCCTTGCCGTCGATCGGGCGGCCGAGCGCGTCCACGACGCGGCCGATCATCGCGTCGCCGACGGGCACCTGGGCGATCTTGCCGGTGCGGCGCACGGCGTCGCCTTCCTTGACGAGCGCGTCGCTGCCGAAGAGCACGCAGCCGACGTTCTCCTTCTCGAGGTTGAGCACCATGCCCATGACGCCGTTGGGGAACTCGAGGAGCTCGCCCGACATGGCGTTCTCGATGCCGTAGACGCGGGCGATGCCGTCGCCGACCTGTAAGACGGAGCCTTCTTCTTTGAGCTCCGTGGAGCCAGAGAAGCCTTCGATCTGGGTCTTGATGACGGCGGTGATTTCTTCCGGTCGAATGGCCATGTTAGTTGAAGCTCTCCCTCAGCCGGCGCAATTGTCCGCGCAGGCTGGAATCAAGGACCCAGTCGCCGATCTTGACGGTGATGCCGCCGATCAGTTCCGAGTCTTCTTTTACGTCGAGTTCGATCTCTTTTCCGGTGAATTTTTTCAGCTTCGCGACGAGCTGCTGCTGGGCCTCGGGCGAGAGCGGGGCGGCGGTGCGCACGTGCGCCTTCGCGGCCCCGCGCTTCTCGGCGGCCAGCTTCGCATAGACGGCGGACACCATGACCATCAGGTCGAAGCGCTTCTTGTCGACGAGCAGGTCGAGGAACCGAAGCGTCGTCGGGCCGACTTTGCCGGCCAAGGAGTCATGGACGATTTTTTTCTTGCTTGCCGGAGGCACGCGCGGGTGGCGCAGCGCGGTCATCGCGTCGAGCAGCAGCTTGTGCGCCGAGCCGAGGTCCGCCTGGACCTTCTGCTCCTCGCCCTTGGCGGACGCGGCCTGGAAAAGCGCCGCCGCGTAGCGGCCGGCCAGGACGCGGTCGGAGGCCTGCATCTTAGTTGCTCCCCGCCTTCTTGGTGGAGTCGAGATCCTTGAAGAACCCGTCGAGCACGCTCTTCTGCACGCCCGCGTCGACGGACTTGTGCAGCAGTTTTTCAGCGGCGAGCACGGAGAGATTGACGACTTCCTTGCGCAGGTCGCCCACGAGCTTGTCCTTCTCGGCGGCCAGCTCGAGCGTCGTCTTGGCCTTGATCGCGGCGGCATCCGCCTCCGCCTCGGCCTTGAGCTTGGCGCGCAGCGCCTCGCCGTCCTTCGTCGCGGCGGCGAGCAGGTCCTTGGATTTGGCCTGTATGCCGGCCATGTGCGCCTCGAGCTCCTTCTGGATCCGCTCGGCTTCCGCGCGCGCCTTCTCGGCGCCCTCGCGATCGGCCTTCAGGCGCGCCTCGCGCTCCTCGACCGACTTCAGCAGCGGGCCCCAGGCGAACGCCTTGAGTATGCCCACCAGGCAGAGGAAGGTCACGATGGTCCAGACGGTCAGCCCGAGATCGGGTTTGAGAAGGTCGCCCATGTTAGTCGTCGCTCCTGCTTCGTTTCACGGAAAATTGCGCTTCCGGGCGGGAGGTCCGCGCCGCCCGGAAGACTTTTTGAATCCTAGTGCGTCGCGGCGGCCGCGGCTTCCGCGCCGTGTCCGGCGACGGGCACGCCCGCGTTGAGGGCGAGAGCGGCGAGCAGGACGCTGACGAGCGCGAGCAGGCCGAGGCCTTCGATCATGGCGGCCGGGATGATCATCATCGTCTGAAGCGCGCCGGCCGACTCAGGCTGGCGAGCCGCGCCCTCGAGGGCCGCGCTGGCGAGCTTGGAGATGCCGTACGCGCCGCCGATGAGGCAAAGGCCCGCGCCGACGAAAACGCCGATGTAAGAAAGTCCGAGGTAACCCATTTGTCTGTCTCCTTAACCTGCTTGAATCCGGATCGGCCCATGGCCTCCGGGTGCGACCTCCGCGGCTAGATCATCTAGTGCGGGTGAACGGCGCCGCCCACGAACAGGGCGGTCAAGAACGTGAAGATGTACGCCTGCAGGAACGACACCAGGACGTCCATCGTGTAGATGAAAAGGGCCAGGCCGATCGACGGGGCGATCATGCCGGCGCCGGCCCACTTGTTCATCTCCGAAAAGATGAAGATCATGCACAGGAAAGCGAGCGACACGACGTGGCCGGCGAGCATGTTCGCGAACAAGCGGATGCACAGCGAGATGCACTTGGCGAACATCCCGAACACCTCGATGACGAACAAGAGCGGCCACAGTATCAGCGGCACGCCGCCGGGAACGATGTGCACGACGTAAGAGACGAACCCCTGCTCCTTGACGCCCGCGTACTGGATCAGGCCGAAGGTGCAGATCGCCATCGCCGCCGTGACCCACGGGTTCGCGGTCACGCCCTTCATGTGCGGCACGAGGCCGAGCAGGTTGCAGGTGAGCAGGAAGAAGAATAAAGTCAGGAAGTAGGGCAGGTAGTGGCCGGCGTGGTGGCCGAAGATCGGCTCGAGGATCTCGTCGCGCACGAACAGGGCGAGCGGCTCGAACATCGAGCGCATCACGCGCGCCAGGCCCGACTGCGAGCGGGCCGCGAACGTGAGGGACACGATCGCGACCGCGCAGGCGATCCACATCGTGCGGATCAGAGGGGAGAGGCCCATGTCGACGGGAAAACCGGCGACGGTGGCGATGACCTTATGGGAAGTCTTGTGATCGACGAGGTGGTGCGCGAGAATTTCTTCAAAATTCATCTGATCTTAAAGTGCCTCATCTCCAGCGTCAACAACAGGGCCAGCAGCGCGAACACGTAGGACAACAACAACGACTCGAGCGTCACCGTCTTGCGGCCATAGCCCCAGACCGCCAAGACGAACACGAGCCCGAACCTCAAACCCATCCCGCCGCCGAAGGCCCACCAGAAGGCCTTCATCGAGCGTCCCCTGGCCCACAGCAGCCAGGCGACGCTCGCCGACGAGGCCGCCCACGCGGCGGCCGTTCCGATCACCAGGCCCTTTCTCTCGGGCCCCGACGTCCAGACGCGCCCCGCAGCGAGCACGCCGATCGCCGCGACGACGGCGCCCTCAGCGGCGGCCCGCGCCGCCGTTTTTCGGAATGCTGAAGGTCCGGATGAGGCGATAGAGTCCAATGACGATTCCAAAGAGCGCGCCGACGAGCGTTCCCCACGGCGAGGATTTGAAATGCCCGTCGAGCCAATATCCCAGACCGACGCCGAGCAAAGTAAAGGAGGCCAGCTCCCAGCCGACGCTCAACGCGAGGGCCAAGGCGTTTTTCTGGCCTTCCTTAGACGGCTCGGGTTGTGTCGGCATTTTCGGCGACGACGGAGCATGATACGAATTGTCGGCACGACCTGTCAATTTTCGGGGAAAAGGGCTATCCTTGCGGCATGAACGGACCCGGTATCGCGCGCGGCCCCGCGACCATACTGATCGCGGACGATCTGCCCGACCTCCTCCAAGCCCTCAAGGAGACTTTGGAGCGGGAAGGCTTCGTCGTGACCGCCGTCGGAGACGGCCAGTCGGCGCTCGAGGCCATACGGGCCAACCCGCCCGACATCGCGGTGCTCGACCTGAAGATGCCGCGCATGACCGGCTTCCAGGTCTGCTCGGCCCTGCGCGAGGACCCGCTCCTCGAGAACCTCCCGGTCATCATCCTCTCCGCGTCCGGGACGCGGGACAGCAAGGTCGCCGGCTTGGATTTGGGGGCGGATGATTTCATCACCAAGCCCGTCGACGTGCGCGAGCTCCTGGCCCGCATCCGCATGATCCTCAAGCGCAGCCGCCAGGGCATCGACGCCAATCCGCTGACGCGCCTGCCCGGAAACCTCGCCATCGAGACGCGCATCGAGCGCGCCGTCGCCGACGACCGGCCGTTCGCCGTGCTGTACATCGATCTCAACCAGTTCAAGGCGTACAACGACGCGTACGGCTACGACGAGGGCGACCGCGTGCTCAAAGGCACGGCGCGCGTGCTCGTCGATCAGCTGCGCGGCGGCGCCGGCGCGGACTTCGTCGGCCACATCGGCGGCGACGACTTCATCGTGCTCTCCACGCCCGACAAGATGGAGACGCTCGCCCAGCGCATCTGCGACGCGTTCGACGCGGTCGCCCCTTCCTTCTATAGCGAGGAGGACCGCAAGCGCGGGGCGATCGTCGCCCGCGACCGCCAAGGCAACTTGAGGGAGTTCCCCCTTCTGTCGGTCTCCATCGGCATCTGCCACAACCGCGACCGCACGCTCGCGGGCTTCGCGCAGGTCGCGCACCTCGGGGCCGAGCTCAAGAAGGTCGCGAAGGGCAAGCCGGGCTCGGCGTTCGTCGTCGACCGCCGCAAGGACTAACTGCTCTAAGGCTTTCCGCTGACGCAGTTGTGCCGCGGCCCTCCGGCCGCGGCCTGACGACAGGGCGGATTCGCCTCGCCCGGGAAGCAATAGCAGACGGGGCTTCCCTGGCCGACCTTCGCCTCGGTCCGGCCGTCGCGAAAGCGCGTGGACCCGGAGTTCACGGAGAGCTCACCGCCCGCCGGCGCGCCGGGTCGAACCAGGTCGGCGATCATCGCGATGAACGACGGGTGCTCCCCCACCGTCGCGCAGCGGTGCAGGCGGACGCCGGCGGCGTCGGCCGCGGCCTTCGCCTCGACGTCCAGATCGTAGAGGACCTCGACATGGTCGGCGACGAAGCCGATCGGGATCAGGACGATGTCGCGCGCTCCGCGCGCGGCGCTCGCGGCGATCGCCTTGGAGATGTCGGGCTCCAGCCACGCCGAGCGCGGGTCCCCGCTGCGGCTGGTGAAGGCCAGGCGCCAATTCTCGAGGCCCAGCTTCGCGGCGGCGAGCGACGCCGTCTCGCGCAGCTCCGAGACATAGGCCGATTCCTTCGCCATCCCGCACGGGATCGAGTGGGCGGTGAACACCCAATCCGCGCCGGCGGGAAATCCCTTTTCCCGGACGCGCGCCGCGATGGCGTCGATGAAGGACGGATGGTCGAACCAAGGCCCGACGAACTCGACCAAGGGCGCGCCGGCGCCTATCTTCTCGCGCGCGGCCTCGACGGCGGACACGTAGCGCTCCAGGCTCGCTTCCGAGCGGTAAGGCGCGGTGATGAAGCCGGTCGCGCGGCGCACGCCGTCGTCGCGCATTCTCGCGAGGGTCTCCTCCAGGAACGGATGCCAATTGCGCTGGCCGAGGTACACCGGCCGGCGGTCGCCCGCCTTCGCGAGGACCCCGCGCAGGGCCTCGGCCTGGCGGCGGGTGATCGCGTTGATCGGGGACCCGCCGCCGATGTGCTCGTAATGGGCCGCCACGCCGGCCAGGCGCTCGCGCGGTATGCCGCGCCCGCGGGTCACGATCTCGAGGAACGGCAGTATGTCCTCGGGCTTGTCGGGGCCGCCGAACGAGACGAAGAGAATCGCATCGGCGGCTTCGGCCGGGTTCATTTCGGCCTCCTCGGAGCCGACGCGAGGCGGTACTGGCCGCCGCGCGCGATTTCGATCGCCCCCGGCCACGGAGCCAGAGCCTTCTTGAGGCCCGCGAGACGGCGGACGACGGTCCCGGCCTCGAACTCGCGCCCGGCGGCCGCGGCGAGCGCGGCGCCCAGCTCCGCGCGCGAGACGGCCTCGCCCTCGCGCTCGAGCAGGCGCCACAAGAGCGCGAAGCCGCCGGCGTCGAGCGCCAGCTCCTTCCAGCGGCCCTTGGTCTTGATCAGAGCCCGGTGCGCGCGCCGCTCCGCCTTGAGCGCGCCGTCCGCGCTTTGGCGCGCCTGCGCGGCGAGCGAGCGGTCGCGCAGCGCGGCGAGCTTCGAGGAAAGCTTCTCGTCGGTCCAGGACTTGCCGAGCACCTCGTCGGCGCCGCAGGAGACGGCGGCCGTCACCGAGTCGTGGTGCATTTCGCTCGCGTCGAAGGCGAGCGCGATCGTGGCGCCCGGGTAAAGGGAGCGCAGGGCCGATACGGCCCTCTGCGGGACCGCGCCCGCGAGAGCGCGGTCGAGCACGGCGAGAGCGCGCTCGGGCGGCGGCGTGCGGCCGGGAACGGGCAGCGCGGCGCGCGCCTCGAAAGGCCAGCCCCCGCGCGCGGCGATCGTTTCCAGACGCGACAGCCAGACGCCGTCGCGCGACAGCACGAGCATCGGTCTAGATCGCTTCCCAGGCCGTCGCCAGGCCCTGGCCGACGCCGATGCAGAGCGACGCCACGCCGCGCTTGGCCTTGCGGCGGCGCATCTCGTGAAGCAAGGTCACGACGATGCGGCAGCCCGACGAGCCGAGAGGATGGCCGAGCGCGATGCCCCCGCCGTTGACGTTGAGCTTGGCGTGGTCGATGACGAGCTCCCGCTGGCAGGCGAGGGCCTGGGCGGCGAACGCTTCGTTGATCTCCACGAGATCGACCTCGCCGATCTTCCAGCCGATGCGGCTCATCAATTTGCTGATCGCGGCGACGGGGCCGATGCCCATGTACGAGGGCTCGACGCCGGCGGACGCCGAGCCCGTCCAGCGCGCGAACGGCTTCAGGCCGAGGGAATCGGCCTTCTTTCTTTCCATCAAAAGAACGGCGGAAGCCCCGTCGTTCAACGTCGAGCTGTTTCCCGCGGTCACGCTTCCGTCCTTGCGGAAGGCCGGCTTCAGGGAAGAGAGTTTTTCAAGCGTGGACTCTTCACGAATCGTCTCGTCGCGCGCGTAGTCGAGGTGCGGGCCTTTTTTCTGCGGCACGGGGATGGGCGCGATCTCGTCGAAGAACACCGAGTCGCGGGCGATCGCCGCGCGGCGGTGGCTTTCGAGGGCGTACGCGTCCTGGTCGGCGCGGGAAATCTTGTATTTCACCGCGACGTTGTCGGCGGTCTCGCCCATGCCCTCGAGCGGAAACAGCGCGGCCAGGCGCTTGTTCGGGTAGCGCCAGCCCAGCGCGGTGTCGTAGGCGGTCAGGTTGCCGAACGCGTAGCCGGCCTCGGCCTTGGGCAGGGAATAGGGCGCGCGGCTCATGCTCTCGACGCCGCCGGCGACGTAGACCTCGCCCTCGCCCGCCAAGATGGCGCGCGCGGCGGAGTTGATCGCCTCCAGGCCGGAGGCGCACAGGCGGTTGACCGTCGCGCCCGGCACCGAGAAAGGCAGGCCCGCGAGCAGGGCGGCCATGCGCGCGATATTGCGGTTATCTTCTCCCGCCTGATTGGCGCAGCCGAGATAAACGTCGGCGATCTCGGCCGGGTTCAGGCCCGGAGCTTTTTTAAGAAGCGCCGCGATGACATGACCGGCGAGATCGTCGGGCCGCACCGCGGCCAGACCTCCCCCCAGACGGCCCACGGCCGAGCGCACGGCCGCCACGGCGACGACTTCACGAGATCCCATCGAAATCCTCCATCTTCTTGCGCCACTCGTCGCTCACGCGGACGGGGCGGTTCAGGGCGTAGTCGAACGAGACGCTCACCGACTTGGCCTGCGCGACGAGGCGGCCCGAGGCCTTGTCCTCGATGCGGTATTCCATCGTGATGCTGGCGCCGCCGATCTCCGAGACGCGGCAGCCGACGAGCAGCTTCTCGTGACGCAGGACGGGGCTCTTGTAGTCGATCTCGATGCGCGCGATGATGATCCCGAACTCCTCGATCTTCACGAGGCCGAGGACCTTGCGCAGGTAGTCGACGCGCGCGACCTCGAGGAAGCTTAGGTAGTTCGCGTTGTTCACGTGCCCGAGGCCGTCCGTGTCGGAGAAGCGCACGGGGACCTCGCTGACGAGCTTGTAGCCTTCCATCAACGGGCCTCCTGGAGAAGCTTGGCGAAGCGGGCGCGGCTCATGACGACCTGGAGCACCGAGCCCTCGCCGATCTTGCGCCCGCGGCTGTGCACCTCGGTGCGCGCGAAGACGCGCGGGCCCTTGATCTTGACCAGCTTGGCGAAGACGTGAAGCGGGGCGCCGACGCGGGCCGGGCGCAGGTGCTTGACGAGCACGGCGCCGCCGACGGCCTCCTCGTCGGCGTCGAGATAGGGCGCCAGCAGCATGCGCGCCGCGGTCTCCATGTGATAGACCATGGCCCAGGTCGCGTACAGCGGATGGCGCACGAGCCCCTCGAGATGCGGCTTCATGTGCTTCTCGACGCGGGCGGGAAGATCCACGGTGATGCCGACTTTGAGCCCCGGTTTCATTTGATCAGCCCCAGCGCGGCCAGGCGCACGGCGTCGGCGGCCGAGGCGAACGGCATCGCCGACGCGGCGACGCGCGCGGCCTCGCCCATCTTCTTGAGCGTGTCGCGGTCGGAGATCATGGCCATGAGCGCCGAGGCCAGCAGCGGCGGGGCCTTCTTCGGCGTCGGATAGTGGACGAGGCGCCCCGCGTCGGGCGGCAAGGTATCGCGCACGCCGTAATGGTCGCTGGCGAGCACCGGCAGGCCCGCGTGCATGGCCTCGACGACATTTAAACCATAGCTTTCATGGATCGACGGGGACACGAACAGGTTCCCGAGCTGAAAATACGCTCTCTTCGCCGCGGCGTCCAAATAGCCCGGAAAAATCACCTTGACCTGCTTGAGCTTCGCCGCCGCGGCCCGAACCTTGCGCCCGTAGGCCTGGCCCATCATGAAGGCGGGCTCGCCGCAGATGAACAGCCGTATGTCCTTCCCGGTTATTTTGCCGTTCACTTCCAGAAGCCGCAGCGCCTCCAAGAGCAGATGCACCCCCTTCTCCGGCGATATGCGCGACAAAGTCATCAGCACCGTCGTGTCGCCGGTGATCTCGTGGTACTCGCGCAGCTCGGCCGCGCGGTTCTCGTCGGCGGGGCCCGGCGGGTCCGACCACACGCCCCAAGGCACGACCACGATCCGGCGCGAGAGCTCCTCGTAGCCGATGAGGTCGCCGTAGCAGCGCATCAGGGTGTCGCCCATCGCGCGCGACGGCACGATCATCCGCTTCGAATGATAGACGGTCTCCCGCTGCTTCTCGAAGACGAGGTTGAGAACGTCGGGCAGTATCCAGTCGGCGCCGATCGAGCGCATGCGCTCGTGAAGACGCGTGAGCTTTTCCGGGGCCACGATGCGGCGCAGATAGAGCTTGTTGAAATAGTCCACGACGTCGACGTGCCAGATCGAGACGATCGGGTAGCCCGCCTCGGCCAGCCTCGCGAGCGTAGGCCCCTCGGACACGTCGTTGACGACGATCACGGTTTCCTTCGGCGGATATTCCTTGGGCCGTTCCAGGATCCAATCCGTCGTCTCCGCCTCGAAATCGCGGCAGAAGCGCGCGTAGTCGAGCTCGCCCAGGTCCACGAGCCCCTCGGGGCGCCCGGCCAGGCGGTGGTAGTCGCAGCCGCCGACCGGCGTCTCGGGCCCCGAGCCCAGCACCGTCAGGGACCAGGACGCGGGGTCTGCCTTCCAATGCTTTACAAGCTGCAGACCCACCATGGCTCCGCCCCCCAGGGGGGTGCGGTCCATGGGATAGCCGACATGGCTGGCGACGAATACGAGCCGCTTCACGGCCGTTATTATATGATAGTCGCCATCACTCACTGTTGAGAGAGGACACCACCATGAACGCCAAATCCGAGACCATCGTCATCGCCGGCGGAGCCCGAACGCCGATCGGGCACATCTCCCGGTCCCTGTCCGGCATCAAGCCGGAGGACCTCATGGTGGACGCGATCACCGCCACGCTCTCCCGGGCCAAGCTCTCCAAGGACGCCGTCGACGGCGTCCTCGTCGGCTGGGTCGGCCAGGCCTTCTCCGCTCCGAACATCGCCCGCGTCGCCGCGCTCAATGCCGGCCTGCCCGAGCGGGTCCAGGCCGTGACCGTGCAGAACAACTGCGTCTCCTCGATCGAAGCGATCGCCTCGGCCGCCCGCTTCATCATGGCCGGCGAAGGCGAGGTGTACCTGGCCGGCGGCGTCGAGGTCATGTCGCGCATTCCCTACTCGATCGACGGCAGTCGCGCGTCCAAGCCGCTGCGCTCGCTGGCGGTCGTCAAGGAGAAGTGGGCCGAGCTGCTGACCTCGCCCGACGTGCAGGTCTGCGACGCGATGGAGCAGGGCCTGACCGACCCCGTCAAGCACATCAATATGGCCGCGACCGCCGAGGTCTGCGCCCAGATCTACGGCGTCGGCCGCGCCGAGCAGGACGAGTACGCGCGCGAGAGCTTCCGCCGCACCCTCGCCGGCTGGAAGGCCGGCTTCTTCGGCTCGAGCGTGGTCCCGGTCGTGCGCAACGGCGCGACGATCCTCGAGAAGGACGAGTACCCGTTCCTGCGCGAGGATTTGGTCGACAAGCCTCAGATGTTCGCCAAAGCCCCCGCCGCGTTCGACAACTCCGGCTACCCGCTGAAGAAGTTCTACGAGGATTACGCGCAATTCCTCGACGGAAAAATTTATCAAGAAGGCGCGAAGGGCTCGGTCACCTTGTTCAACTCGTGCGGCCGCTCCGACGGCGCCGCCGCCGTGATCGTCACCACCGCGAGGAAGGCCAAGGAGCTCGGCCTCGAGGTTCTGGCCGAGATCAAGGGCTGGGGCTTCGAGGGCAACAACCCGGCGCACATGGGCGTCTCCCCCGCGCTCGCCGCCCCGACGGCCCTCAAGCGCGCCGGCATCAAATTCGAGGACCTCGACCAGATCGAGCTGCACGAGCCCTTCGCGGCGACCGTGCTCTCCATCTTCAAGCTCGGCAAGTCCAAGTTCGGCCACGACTGGGAAGCCAAGAACAAGTCCGGCGCGCTGAACCCCAACGGCGGTTCGCTGGCCGTCGGCCACCCGCTCGGCGCCACGGGCGCGCGCCTCATGCTCAACCTCGTGCACGCGCTCAAGAACAACCCGAAGGGACGCACGGGCATGCTCGCGGCGTGCGCGGGCGGCGGCATGGGCGGGGCGATGGTCGTCTCCAAGGTCAGCTGACGCTCTCGCGACGTTGATGCCGGGCGGAGTTATCCCCAAAATTCCACCGGTGGAAAATCGCGGATGACTCCGGGCCGTCTCGAGCTTAGGGCGCGGCCGACTTCTGGCAGGACGGCTTGAGCTCCTGGAAGTACTGGTTGCCGGCGCTGGCTCCGCCGCCGCGCTTCTCGGCCACGAGCGCCATGATCGGGTCCGCCGCCATCAGATAGTAGCGCCGCAGAGGCGACGTGCCCGGACGCGGAATCACGACGACGTTGAGCGAGAACTCGCACATCAGCTGGTCCTCGGTGCAGCCGGTCTTCAGCTCGACGTACTCCTCTTCCTCGTAGGCGATCTCCTCGTTGCCGATGATCAAGCCCATGATCCTCACGCCCTCGGGGCCGTAGCGCTTCGGCTGGCAGGCGGTCGGGAACCGGAACGGCCCCTTCTTCTTGCCCTTGTGGATTTTGACGATGGCGTCGATCTCCATCTGCTTGGCGCGCGCCTTGTCGCGGAGCTTCTTGGGCAAGGCCGCCGTATCGAGCTTCATGAACCCGGAGACCAGGGTGGGATCGGCCTCGTCCATCGGCGTCTTGAGCATGTACTCGGCGATCTTGATCCGCGTCGCCTCGTCGGGGCCGGAGGAGTCGGCCGCGGCGGCGAAGCCGGCCAGGCATAGAATCAGGGCGAGGGCCTTCATCCCGGTAGTGTAGCCGGAATTCCGCTCAACCGCGAGGGCAATGTCGGAAGCATCATCCTCGCGGATGATGCTTCGCGTGGGCGGCCTTGAGGGCCGAGGCGTCGAGGTGGGTGTAGATCTGAGTCGTCGCGAGATCGGCGTGGCCGAGCATCTCCTGCACGGACCTCAGGTCCGCGCCGCCTTGGAGGAGATGCGTCGCGAAGGTGTGGCGCAGGAGGTGGGGATGCAGGCGCTGCTTGATGCCGGCGCGCTCGCCGAGCTCGCGCAGGCGCCGCCAAAACTGGACGCGGGACAATTTCCTGCCGGTCCGTCCCAGAAACAGCTCGGCGGCGGGGGTCTTGAAACGCCGTTCGCGCTCGGCGAGATAGCCGCGCACCGCCGCGAGGGCGCGGGGGTGCACGGGAACCATGCGCTCCTTGTTCCCCTTGCCGAGCACCTTCACCCAGCCGTCCTGAAGGTTGGCCGACTCGGGCTTCAGCGACACCAGCTCGGAGACGCGCAGTCCCGAGGCGTACAGCAGCTCGAGCATCGCGCGGTCGCGGACGTCCTCGTATTCCGCCGTGTTCGGCGCGGCGAGCAGGCGGGCCGCCTCGTCCTTCGTGAGATGCCTGGGCAGGCGCGAGGGAATGCGCGGCGTGCGCAGGGTCTCGGCGGGGCTTTCGGAGAGGCCTTCCTCGAGCATCTCGAAGCCGAAATAGGACTTCAGCGACTCGACCTTGCGGAACAGCGACGCGGGCTTCAGTCCCCGCTCGCGCTGCGCCCACAGGAAATCGTCGAGGTCGGAGCGTTCGGCCTTGGCCGCGTCGAGCTTCTTCTCCGCCGCCCAAGCGTAGAAGGCCCCGATGTCCGAGCGGTACGCCGACACGGTGCGAGGAGAGAGCCCGCGCTCCAGGCTCAGGTAGCGGGCGTACTCCTCGAGGCGCGCGGCCGCGTCCTTCTCATTCACCCGTTTATTCTACTTCTCTGCAGCCGTCGATAATCACTGTTTCCTGGAAACAGTTTCCGGCGAAAAAGGAGCCGCCGCTCCCGGAAGGGAGCGGCGGCTCTTTTCGCGTCTCTTCTTAAGCTTTCGACTTCGAGGCCGTCTTGGGCTCGGGCTTCGCGGCTTCCGGAGCTTCCTCGTCGACCGCGGCCGTCTTCTCGACGGGGGCGACGAGATACTTGTCGCGCAGCGCCTTCTCGAGCTTCTCGCCGACGGCCGTGTGGTGCTTGAGGTAGGCCTTCGCGTTCTCGCGGCCCTGGCCGAGGCGTTCGCCCTCGTAGACGTACCAGGAGCCGGACTTCTCGACGATCGCGGCCTCGACTCCGAGGTCGATCAGGCAGCCCTCGCGGGACACGCCGAAGCCGTGGATCATCTCGAACTCCGCCGTGCGGTAGGGCGGGGCGACCTTGTTCTTGACGACCTTGACCCGGGCGCGCGCGCCGACGACGACGTCGCCTTCCTTGATGTTCTCGATGCGCCGGATCTCGAGGCGCATCGTCGAGTAGAACTTCAGCGCCAGGCCGCCGGTCGTCGTCTCGGGGTTGCCGAACATGACGCCGATCTTGTTGCGGATCTGGTTGATGAAGATCAGCGTGGTCTTGCTCTGGGCCACGACCGCGGTGAGCTTGCGCAGCGCCTGGCTCATGAGACGCGCCTGCAGGCCCATGTGGCTGTCGCCCATCTCGCCTTCGATCTCGGCGCGGGGCACGAGGGCCGCGACGGAGTCGATGACGATCACGTCGATGGCCGAGGAGCGCACGAGCTTCTCGGTGATCTCGAGGGCTTCCTCGCCGCAGTCGGGCTGGGCGATGAGCAGGCCGTCGATGTCGACGCCGAGCGCCTTCGCGTACGCGGGGTCCATCGCGTGCTCCGCGTCGATGTAGGCGGCCGCGCCGCCGAGCTTCTGCGCCTGGGCCACGGCCATCAGCGCCAAGGTCGTCTTGCCCGAGGACTCGGGCCCGTAGATCTCGATGATGCGTCCGCGCGGGAATCCGCCCACGCCGAGCGCCAGGTCGAGGGACAGCACGCCGGTGGAAATCGCGTCGATCTTGATCTTGGCCGCGCGGTCGCCCAGCATCATCACCGCTTCCTTGCCGTAAGCCTTCTCGATCTGAGCCATCGCCAGCTCCAGCGCCTTCGATTTGCCCGTGTCCATGTTTGCCATTGAGTGATTTCTCCCTCCTCGAGTCTCCCCTTCACTGTGGGGGCCCAAGGGAATTAGTATAGCAGAAGTCGTGTTCGAACACAAGTTCGATTTTTGTTCGATTGCTGTTCGAACATGTTCGATACCCCCGCCCTACCAGACGATTGAGGGGGCCTAAAAGTTCCCTACACTATCCCGGATGAGGCGCCTCGCCCCGCTCGCCGCCGTCCTGATCGCCGCCTGCCGCGCGACGGCCCCCGATTCCGCCGCCCCCTCCTTCGAAGGCCCCGTCGTCGAGATCCGCGAGTCCTTCGCCTGCCCGCTGCCCGCGAGCCGCGGCCTCGTCACGGTCGCCCGGGACGGCAAGGCCGAGCGCGTCGTCTTCGAAGGGCTCGACTTCGAGCTCGGAAAAACCAAGTCCACGCGCGAGCAGATGACCCTCGCGCCGAACGACGCCGCCGATCTGTTCCGCCTCGTCGCGGACTCGGGCTGGCGGGGCATGCCCGAGCGCCCCGACGAGTTCGCGCTCCACGGCCGCCCGTCCTGCGCGGACTGCTGTTCCGGCGCGCTGTACATCAAGACGGCCGAAGGCGGCAGGAGCCTGAGCTTCGCGGCGGACCGCAAGCCCGCCGAGCTGGAGGCCCTGATGAAGGCGATCGACGGGGTCCTCGCGCGCGGGGTCTGGACGCGCGTCGTCTATCCCTGGGAGAATCAGCGCTAGGCCGGCTTAGTCGGTGCGCGT